>CANGVB010000111.1 GCA_947456995.1 Bryobacteraceae bacterium
CTATCGTCTCACGGAATCAGGCTTGGAGTTTCAAAGAGGTTCTGGCGGAATAGGAAGCGGACAAGCCCGTTGACGTCGGGCACTTCTCTTCGTCCGCTGGCAAGGAATTCGCTGGCCTGAGACAGCGTTGCCAGAGCAATCAAAAGACTAGGCTGGTCGAGCTGGGCGAATGCAGCCATGTAGGCGTGCGGATTCTCTGGCAAAGTAGGGACAATCTGTCTGGCCAGGTCGTGTCGATAGACTGACACAAGCTCATTTTCGAATGCCGCACGGATCAGCTGCCCGTTCGAGTTGTTCGGGACGCTTTGGTCACCAACAGCGTACTGAAAGAGCACCCGCTTGATTGGGTTACCAAATAGAGTCGCCTGTTTCAGAAACGGTGCGAAGGAAGCTGGTGCTCCTGTGGTCTCTGCTATCGACAGGCGATCGAGCAACTCCAGGTATTGGCCTTGAGCGGTTGTAATTCGTCGGGCCGGTGCGTGACGGGGAATCAGAGGATCATTCGGTACACCTACAAGCTGCTCAAGCAAAGGTTTCAGCAAAGTGCTGGTGCGAGCTGTCTCGATAGCACTTCCCCCTCCAACATTCAGTACGGCAGCATCGATACCCGGCTCAATTGCCATCAGGATCGTGCCATACATCGCACCAAGAGACTGCCCGAGGTATTGGATGCTGTTGGGGTTCAAGTCTGGCTGCTGGTCGCCATCGAGGTCAATATTGGCTTGGATCTCGCGAACCAGCTTCTGGTAGTCAAGTGCTGTTTCGCGCAGGCAAGTCGAGATGAAGTCAGGCAGAATGCAGCCTTCAGCCGCATCGATTCGTCCGTCGCTATTGATGTCCCGGCCACGCCCATTCGTTGAAGCATCGACAGTAGCCCCATCGTTCTTCTGAAATCGCAGAATCGATCTATCCCCATAGCCATGTCCCACGGCATCAATCGACATTACAACCGAGTTGGCAATAAAGGCGGAGGCGAAAAGAGTGGGCCCGGAGAAGCGGCTGTCAAAGAGACCATGGCCAATGAGCTTGACCGGCCAGCCCGCAGCAGGCTTCGGGCTATTTGGCAGCCATGCGTGGACTGCGACCCGGTCGCCTCGGGAGGATTCAAAGTTGAGAAAGACAAGGCGTCGGAGACCGAGTTGGGTGAGAAAGGAAACATCAACAGGGAAGCCAGTATCGGTGAGAGGTCTGGAGGAATCAGCTGCCGTCTGACTGAGGGTTTGAATCGATTTGACCTCAGCAAGATCAATCGCAGTGGAGCGTCGGATCGAAGCTGCCGGCCCAAGGCGACGGGCGAGGATAGTCTGTGTGACGTTGCGTGTATGAAAGCGAGATGCTTCGAGTGTGTTGTAGACGATGGAGTAGTCCCGGTCATGATCGAGCGGCTCATCGGGTTTGGCATAGGCCGTGTTCGTTGCTGGGTCCCAGGCAAGATTATTGATGGGCATCCGGTAGCCCTCGGGGTATGTCGTGAAGCCGTCCTGCTGGCGAGTAGCCCCCCAGACGATAAAGACCGAGTTTCGCAGCGAGTCAGGATTCACCGGCGCGTCAAAGCGCAGCTTGATAAGCGGCTCAAGCGCAAAACCACCCGCATCGCCGGCGGGAGAGACTGAAATGAGAGACTGAGCAGCCAATGATATTGAAGCAAAAAGGAATAAAGCAAAGCCCATAATTTATAATGGATCAGAATGAGTGAGCCGAAGATTTTATTACCCGATGCCTGGACTGCAGGAAACAGCAAAGGGATAGGGGCAATTGTGAGGTCAACGGCCGATAGAGATGTCATTGACGGAGTGAAGATTGAGCCCTTTCCAATTTTCCCCGATGATCGAGGCTACTTCCTTGAGGTGGCTCGCATTGGCAAGGGACTGGTTGAAAGTTTTGATCCAGCAACGACTCAAGTGTCTGCGGCCCTTAGCTATCCTGGCACAGTCAAGGCATTCCATATCCATCGCTTTCAGACAGACTTTTGGGTTCCGGTAATGGGGGTCTTTCAGGTTGGTCTTGTGGACTTGCGCGAAGACTCACCAACATTCAAGCAGAAGAATACGATCTATTGTGGCGCGCTCAAACCGCTACAGATCATCATCCCGCCCGGGATTGGACATGGCTACAAAGTAGTGAGTCCGGACAGTGGAATGCTCATTTACGTTACAGACAAGCACTATAATCCGGCGGACGAAGGACGGATCGTCTATGACCATCCGTCGATTGCATACGATTGGGAGACCCAACACAAATGAAGATTTTGGTAACTGGCGGGGCCGGATTCATCGGCTCTGCATTTGTCCGCATGGCGGTGGCCGACCACACGATTGTCAACCTCGACAAGCTGACCTATGCCGGCAACCTCGAGAACCTGAAGTCGCTTGAAGGCAACTCGAACTATACGTTCGCCAAGGCTGACATCTGCGATGCAGCGGCGGTGGAGGCGATCTTTGCCGAGCACAAGCCTGAGGCGGTGGTGCACTTCGCGGCTGAGAGTCATGTGGATCGAAGCATCCTCTCACCAGAACCCGTTGTGGCTACCAACTTCATGGGCAGCTTTCAGATGCTTGAGGCAGCCAAGCGGCATGGAGTGGGGCGCTATGTGCATGTGTCGACCGATGAGGTCTACGGCAGCATTGATGAGCCTCATGATGCCGATGAGAGCTGGCCGCTGATTGCTTCGAGCCCTTACTCGTCTTCAAAGGCCGGCAGCGACCTGCTGGCGCTGAGCTACTTCAAGACCTACAAGATGCCAGTAGTGGTGACGCGGGCTTCGAACAACTACGGGCCTTTTCAGTTCCCCGAGAAGCTGATCCCGTTGATGATCTCCAATGCTCTCGACGACCAGCCGCTACCGATCTATGGTGACGGGCAGCAGGTTCGGGACTGGCTTTATGTCGACGATCATTGCCGGGCCATCCTTGCTGTACTCGGTAAGGGTCGCGAGGGAGAGGTGTATAACGTCGGGGGCAGCAGAGCGCTGGCCAACCTTGATGTGGTGCAGCGTATCCTTGCGATCACGGGCAAGCCGGAATCGCTGATGGTTACTGTAAAAGACCGTCCGGGCCACGACCGGCGCTACGCGATCACCAGTGAGAAGATCGAGAAGGAAACCGGCTGGATGGCCCGGATGGTCTTTGAGGTTGGACTTAAGGCAACGGTGGACTGGTATGTTGCCAATCGCGAATGGGTGAGCCGCGTCAAGAGCGGTGCCTATCGCGATTACTACTCTCAGAACTACGGCGCCCGTTAGTTCAGGACGCCGCTGAGGATGGCGGTGTCGCCGTTCTTGATGACCACAAGAGCACCTGACTTCAGGCTGGGCACTGCCTGTCCGTCCTGGGTGTTGAGCTCGAGCTCACCGCCACGGATCGGTGCGGCACTGATGGTGATGGTGCCGATCTGGTTGCCGTCGATGACCACGTCGACCTTGGTGCCGGTGGGCAGGTTTACGTCTTCGCCTTCGACGTTCAGGCGTGCCCGGTTTGGTGAGGTGCTGGCTCGGTAGTCAGCGTGACCGGAAGCGGCTGCGCCGCCTGAGAGGCTGGTACGGAGTCTGGTTTCGGTTCCTTTGGCGACCATCATGGTGGTCAGCGAAAGAAGGGCGATTGAGAGGAGCGCCTTGCGGCGCGTGGTTGAGAAGTTCATGCCTGTTAGGACAGGGGACTCAACCGGATGGAACAAAAAAAATCCGCTTTTCAGCGGATTTCCATGATGTCTTTTTCTTTGGCCTTGGCGGCTTCGTCCAGCTTCTTGATGTAGGAGTCGATCATCTTCTGGATCTCTTCGAGGGAGCGCTTTTCGTCGTCCTCGCTGATGGCCTTGTCCTTCATCAACTTCTTGACCTGGTCGTTGGCATCGCGGCGGACATTGCGGAGGGCTACGCGGTGGTCTTCGGCCATGCCGTGGAGTTTCTTCGCGAGCTCTTTGCGGCGCTCTTCGTTGAGCTGCGGGATGGGGATGCGGATCATCTTGCCGTCGTTGCCCGGGTTGAGGCCGAGTTCGGCGGAGCGGATGGCCTTCTCGATGGCTGCGATTACTGAAGTGTCCCAAGGAGTGATGGTGAGAAGACCTGCTTCGGGGACGCTGATGTTGCCGACCTGGTTGACCGGGGTGGGGGTGCCGTAATAGTCGACACGCACGTTGTCGAGCATGGAGGCATTGGCGCGTCCGGTACGGACGGTGGTCATCGAATGGGCGAGGTCTGAGAGGACCTTATCCATGCGGGTCTTGGCATTTGCTTCTACTTGTTTGGTGGTGGTAAATGTTTCGCTCATTTTGGCTCGTGAATCAGGGTTCCAATTGGCTCTCCAAGAGCCATTCGCATTATATTGCCACGGACGTTGGAATTGAAGACTGAGATGGGCAAGCTGTTGTCGCGGCACATGGCGACGGCACTCGCATCGAGGATCCGCAGTCCTTTGGCTAAAACTTCAGTATAAGAGATGGTTGAGTATCTGACGGCATCATCGTGCTTCATCGGATCCTTGTCATAGACGCCGTCGACTTTGGTTGCCTTGGCGAGGATTTGAGCGTGGATCTCGAGGGCGCGGAGAGCGGCACCAGAGTCGGTTGAAAAGAAGGGGTTGGAGGTGCCGGCGGCGAAGAGAACGATGCGGCCTTTTTCGAGGTGGCGCACGGCGCGGCGGCGGATGTAGGGTTCAGCGACTGCAGCCATCTGGATGGCGGTCATCAGGCGGGTAGGAGAGCCGGCACGCTCGAGGGCGTCCTGGAGAGCCAGACCGTTGATGACGGTAGCGAGCATACCCATGTGATCGGCGCTGACACGATCCATGGATTTGGCGGCGGCGTTGATACCCCGAAAGATATTTCCGCCGCCGACCACTAGACCAATTTCAACTCCCGTTTTGTGCACTTCCGAGATTTCTGCGGCAAATGCATTTACACGGTCATTGTCAATGCCAAAGCCTTGCGGGCCGGCCATGACTTCGCCCGAGAGCTTTAAGACGATGCGCCGGTAGCTTGGCATAGTAGTTATTCCGCTGCCGGTTCTTCGCTCGACTGGGTCTCACCGACCTTGAAGCGGACGAACTGGGCAACTTCGATTGCGCCGCCGGTGGCCTTGCTCTTCTGTGCGATGAGCTCGGTTACGGTAACGCCGTTGTCCTTGATGAAGGGCTGCTCGATGAGGCAGACTTCTTCGTAGAACTTGGAGAGGCGGCCTTCGACGATCTTGTCGAGGATCTTTTCGGGCTTGCCTTCGTTCTTGGCACGGTCGCGGGCGATGTCTGCTTCTTTGGCAAGGTGGGCAGGATCGACCTGATCGCGGCGGATGTACTTGGGGTCGGCGGCAGCAATCTGCATGGCCAGATCCTTACCGAGAGCAACGAGTTCTTCGCTTGAGCCGGCCGGGCTGGTGAGCACGACGGCGACAGCGAGCTGGCTGCCCGGGTGGATGTAGCTTGCGATGGCGCCGGAGGCGACCGAGACGCGCTCGAAGCGGGCGAGAACGATGTTCTCACCGAGCTTGGCGATCTTGCTCTTGACGAGGTCGTTGACGGTCTGACCTGGGTCCTTCGAGAAGGCTTCGGCCATGATGGCGTCGACGGTGGTTGCCGAGGAAGCTGCCACGTGAGCGGCGAGGTCTGCAGCGAAGGCCTGGAAGTCATCGGTGCGGGCGACGAAGTCGGATTCGCAGTTGACTTCGATGACAACGGCCGAGAGACCATTGGCAGCGATGTCGATTACGATCAGACCCTGTTTGGCCGAGCGAGAGGACTTCTTGGCGGCAGCGGCAGCGCCGCGCTTGCGGAGCACTACTTCAGCGTCGTCGAGATTGGCGTTGGCTTCGACGAGTGCGTTGCGGCATTCCATCATGCCTGCGCCAGTGCGCTCGCGCAGAGTTTTTACGAGTTGTGCAGTTACTTCTGCCATATAGTTACACTTATCCCTTTCGTGGTTCAGTTACAGAACTGTTAGTCGTTTGGGCTTACTCAGCCTTGGCGACCGGGGCTTCTGCGGCAGGGGCTTCTTCGACTTCAGGAGCCTTCTTGGGCAGAGACATCGAGGGCAGATCCAGATCGTTGATCAGCGTTTCGCTCATCAGTTCTTCTGAATACTTGGGGTCGACGTACTGTGCGTAGCTGCTCATGTCGATCGAGGAAGAGGATTCTTCTTCGGTGTTGTCCTGAACAACGGCGGTGAAGTCATGTTCGGTGGCGAGGGCGCGACCTTCGATAACGGCATCAGCGATCTTCGAGGTGAAGAGCTTGATGGCGCGGAGGGCGTCGTCGTTGCCGGGGATGACGTAATCGACTTCGTCAGGATCGCAATTGGTGTCGACGACACCAACGACGGGGATACCGAGGCGCTTGGCTTCCTTGACGGCGATCGACTCTTTGGAGGAGTCGACGACAAAGATCAGGTCCGGGAGACCGGGCATGTCTTTGATACCGGCGAGGTTCTGCGACAAGTGCTTACGCTCGCGCTCGAGGCGGGAAATTTCCTTCTTCGAGCGGCTACCCCAGGTTCCTTCTGTCGACATGGTTTCGAGTTCGCGCAAGCGCTTGATCGAACCTTTGACAGTGAGGAAGTTGGTGAGGAGGCCACCGAGCCAGCGGTTATTGATGTAGTACATCCCGCAGCGGGTAGCTTCTTCAGCGATAGCTTCCTGAGCCTGACGCTTGGTACCGACGAACATGACGTTCTTACCCTGGGCAGCCATTTCGCCTACAAAGCGCATGGCGTCCTTGAAGAGCTTGAGGGTCTTCTGTAGGTCGATGATGTAAATTCCGTTGCGTTCGCCAAAGATATACTCTTTCATCTTTGGATTCCAGCGTTTGGTCTGGTGCCCGAAGTGAACGCCTGCTTCGAGCAGTTCTTTCATGGAAATCGAGGGCATGACAAGTCCTTTGCTCTGTAATTAAACAGCAATGATGCAATCTTTAAATGGTTCAGAAAACCAGAGCGAATTAACGCTTGGAGAACTGGAAGCGCTTGCGAGCACCTTTTTGGCCGTACTTTTTACGCTCATGTTCGCGAGGATCGCGAGTGAGCATACCAAGTTCTTTGAGCTTGGGACGGAGTTCGAGGTCGAATTCGAGCAACGCGCGCGCCACACCTAGCCGGCAGGCCTCAGCTTGACCCGTAAAGCCACCGCCGTCGGCAAGGATGAGAGCATCAAACTTGTCGGCCGTCTCGGTGGCAAGCAAGGGTTGCCGCACCGTGGCACGGGCGGTTTCCGTATGGAAGTATTGCTCGAGGGCGCGGTGGTTGACGGTAATGTCGCCCTTACCAGGACGCAAGAATACGCGAGCGGTCGAGCGCTTGCGGCGTCCGGTTCCAATAAATTGAGTTAAAGCAGCCACTGAATACCTTTCTTAGTCCTTAGGACGCGACCAGGGCCAGTGCTTCAGGCTTCTGAGCCTGGTGCGGATGGCGATCTGTCGCATACACTTTCAGTTTCTTGCCCATGTGCTTGCCGAGGGTGTTTTTGGGCAGCATGCCCTTAACAGCCAGCTCGATCATGCGAGTGGGTTTGGTGTCTTGCATCTTTTTTGCGCCGGTAGACTTCAAGCCACCTGGATAACCAGTGTGGTAGTAGTAAACCTTCTGCTCGGTTTTGTTACCGGTGAGGCGCACTTTTGCAGCATTAATGACGATCACGTGATCGCCTTGATCCAGATAAGGCGTATAGGTCGGTTTGTGTTTACCCATCAGGATGCGAGCGGCTTTGGTAGCCAGGCGGCCAAGGGTGGCGCCTTCTGCATCGATGATGTGCCAATTACGACTGACGTCTTTTCCGGAGGGTACGTAAGTTTTCATACGTTTCGGGTCTCCCTCATAAAAAAAGTCAACTTCACTAGTTTAGCGCTATATTTCAGCCTGTGTCAAAGACGTGACACCGGGACTTCCTTCACTTTCTGCAAGTTGTTGATTTTTATCATCTGGCTGAAGGCATGACGGATTGAAGAAAACGCTGGATTTCTTCGCGGGAAACCGGGTTTTGTTCCTGGATTGGGTTTGTTCTGTTTTCCATGATGGCGCGGGCTTCGGGCAAGAGGGCCATCAGGCGGAAGGCGAGGATGCCGGCGGAGGTTTTGGTGAGGTCTGTTTTACGGATTTCGAGCATGGGGAAGGTGGCCGGGATATCCATGGTTTTGTCGAGGAGGTAGAGTTCTGTGTGGATGTCCATGGCGAGGATTCGGTCTGTTTGGAGTTTTTTGAGTTCGCGGAGGGCTTTGTCGGCGCGGCGCTCCTGGGCGGCACCGAGTTTGAGGATGCGTTCCATTTGATGGAAGAGGGTTTCGTTATTGGGTTCGTTTGACCAGCGGGTTTGGGCGTCGATTTCAAGTTGTCGGGCGCGGTCTACCTGGAAGAGGGCGAACGTGTAGCGCTCGAAGGCCTGGAGCTCGAGTTCGCCTTCGGGGAGGCATTGTTTGAGGATTTTGGCCTTTAGCTGATCGTATTGGCTTCGTTCGTGCGGATTGTTTTCGAAGATGGTGGTGGGGTTGGCGGTGAGGCCGTGACGGGTGCTGTTGGCGGCGGAGGTGGCGCGGCCTTCGGCGGTTTTGGGGCCGGTGGACTTTTTTGCGTTTTGCCTGTTGGCATTGATTTGAGCTTGCGTAGACATGGAGATCCTCGATTCTGATTTGAAATTGAAAAGAGGGGCGCAAGAGCGCCCCTCCGATTGAGAAGCTATCAGGCGAGGGGGCGGAAACGAACCATGTTTTTTGGATCTTGTTGATTCTGGGGGAAATAGAGGCGAATTTTTCTGTGAACGCTTTCCGTGAGTACCTACGAGTGCTTAGCTCAGA
>CANGVB010000112.1 GCA_947456995.1 Bryobacteraceae bacterium
CCGGCCTCCGCAACGAAGTCATCATACCCACCTACTCCCGCAATCAGTACGATCACAGCATCCGCATGCTCGGCGTCAAGATCGTCGAGATCAACGACATCGCCCAACTCGAGCCCGCCATCAACAGCCGCACCGCGATGATCTACATCCTCGCCGGCCCCAAAGACGACGGGCCCCTGGGCACAGCCGCTATCTCCGCCATCGCCAAAAAACACCACGTCCCGGTTCTCGTCGATGCCGCTGCCGAAATCCTCACCATCCCCAACGTCCACCTTGGCCGCGGCGCAACAGCCGTCGCCTACAGCGGCGGCAAGTGCATCCGTGGCCCCCAGGCCGCCGGCTTCCTCCTCGGCGACAAAGCTCTCCTTCAGGCCGCCTGGACCAACAGCGCTCCCCACCACGCCTTCGGCCGCTCCATGAAAGTCGGCAAAGAAGAAATCATGGGCATGCTCGCCGCTATCGAAGCCTGGGTCAAGCGAGACCACAAAGCCGAATGGCGCGAATTCGAAGCAAAGCTCACCCACATCTCGGGCAAAATCTCGGGCATCCCCGCCGTCACCTCAAAAATCGTCCAGCCCCCCGAAGACCTCTCCAATCGCACGCCCCACCTCCGCGTTGAATGGGACACAAACAAGCTCAACCTCTCGGGCACCCAGCTCGCCAAGCTCATGCTCGATACCGAGCCACGCATCGTCGTCGCCAACCCCTCAGTCAACTCCATCAACATCGTCGCCTACATGCTGATGCCTGGTGACGAAAAGATCATCGCAACCAAACTCCACGGCCTCCTTACTGCTCCTCCGGCCATGCCCCCCACTCCAGCCCAGCTAGCCCCAGCCACCTCGGTAGCCGGCCAGTGGGATCTCCACCTCGACTTCGGCCGCGGCTCCGCCGTCCACGCCCTCGTCCTCGAGCAGGACGGCAACAAACTCCTAGGCACTCATCGAGGGGAATTCGATGGCGGCAACCTCACCGGCACCATCTCCGGCAACCAGCTCCGCTTCCGCAGCAACATCGCCACCATCGGCTCCCGCTTGAGCTTCGACTTCACCGCCACCGTCGAAGCCGGCCAACTCAAAGGCACCGTAAATCTCGGCGAATACGGCCAGGCCAACTTCACCGCCATCCGGCACAAGTACGCCTAGTGTCTAAAGCACTCTTAGTCATCGCTTTGGTCCTCGCTGCCTGCAGCAAACCCGACGACGCAAAGCAGATCGAAAAACAGCTCGATCTCTACACCAATTACGTCCGCTCTGCCAACCACTTCGGCATCGCCTCGCTCTTCACCGACGACGGCGTCCTCGAACCCAACATCCGCGGCACCAAAGCCATCCAGCAACATCTCACTCAAACAACAACGGGCCTCAAGGTAGTCGAGTTTGCCCTCGACCCCTCAAAGCCCGTCATCACCGGCGACACCGCCGTGCAAACCATCCTCTACCAGCAACAGCTCAAAACGCCCCAGGGCAACACGGTCCAACTCACCGGCCAATACACCGTCAATTGGGTCCGCCCTGCCTCCGGCCGCTGGCTCATCGCCCGCCTCGCTACTTCTTCGGCACAGAAGCAGTAAGGGACAGCGGCAAAGATTATCGCCTGGGATTTACGGCGCATGTTGCGGCAAGCTTGCGCAGCCGCTCTGGCTCATCACGGTCTCTCTCAGAAATCTTTTGGGAAGCACGGAGAATTTCAAACTGTTCCGCCGCTTTCGCGAAGGCTGGTCCGCAAGCCGGGGATGCGATTGCTGCATTGCTCTTGCCAATCCACTCGTAAACGCGCCCCTGACGCCAACGCACCATAGGAACATCGGGCGTGAGGCGAATAGCTTCATCGAAATCCCGCCGGGCCGCCTCGAAAGTAACGAGTGCGTCCCTCGGCCGTCCAGAGCGGGATTGAGTGATGCCTAGTGCTAGACGGGCGACTGCTACGTCAGACAAAGCTTGCCCCTGTGGACTTCGCCTAAGATATTCCTCGCCCAAACGCAGCCCTTCTTTCAAGCTTGCTTCAGCATCGGCAAATCGGTCCATCTTTTGCTGAAGCGTACCCATATTGTTGTAACTCATTGCGTAGTTGCGGAAGAGCTCAAGATTATTGGAATCGCGTTCGAAGGCCTCTGATAGGCGGTCACGCCAAAGCATGGTGCCGGCAAGAGCCTGCTCAAGCTTTCCCATCTTTTCAAAAGCGCTGGCAATTCTTTGATAGATGAACAAAGTTCCGGCATTGTATCGGGCGCTAGCCGGATTTTTACGGCGAAGAACCGCATAAAGATTGTCCGCTTCCTTGTATTTTTCCAGGGCTTCGGGAAAGCGGTTCAGATTGACGGCCCCACCACCAAGGACGTCCCCGATGCGATAGGTGGCATTGGCTAGGAGCCAACGCAATTCGTCACTTGAGGGGTAGAGCGCACTCCATTCGCGGCCGAATTTCGATGTACGCTCCAGCGATACCAGGGCCTGCTGCAAATTACCGGCGCTTTGCAATTGAAATCCATAACGAAGATAGACCGCCAGCACCGCCTCGCTATCTTTTTGAGTGAGACTGCCAAGACTCTGAGGATTTTCTACCATCTGGTAGGCGTGTTTGGCCAGTTCTGAAATTTCACCGGGCTTGGCTCCGCCGATCAGTTGTAAGTTCTGCGCCAGCGTCACTGCAATGTCGGCTGTAACAATGCGGATCTTACGATCTTCAGGGTATAGGCGATAAAGCGAATCGGCCAGATCGAGGGCCCGGCGAAAGCTGACCAACGCACCCTTACCATCGCCAATATGGACTGCCCCTACTTGGTATTGCATCAGGCCAACCTGCTTCCAGCCACGCGCCACTTCCAGAGTCAGGCCGGTATCGCCAGCAGCTTCTCTGCCCAAACCTTCGAGTGATTGGATTGCCTTTTCGACAATAAACTTGCGAGCGAGAATCGAACCCGGAAGATCGGCAATCTGATCGTGAACTTCGAAGATAAGAGCGTTGGCCAGTTCGCGGACTTCGCTGAACCGCCTTTCGGCGCGCAATTCAGACTGACGGGTAAAATACAATCCCGCGCCAAGAGAAATGACAAGCAGGACCAAGGTAATAGCCAGCACCACAACACTCCCGGCCAGGGCTCGATTGCGGCGTGTCCATAGGGATAAACGATAGGGAAGTGAATCCGGTCTGGCCAGCACTGGCTTCCCTTCCAGAAGCCGCTCGACGTCGCGCGAAAACTCACTAACCGAGGCGTAGCGCCGCTCGGGTTGCTTGTGCATCGCCTTCTCGACAACACGTCCAGCATCGCCAGGCAGAATCGGAGGCTGATATTCGCGAACTTTGGATTCAATCTCGACCAGGCTAAGCTTCTCTAGATCGTAGGGTGGTTTTCCACTTAACAATTCGTAAAGAAGTGCACCGAGTGAATAGACGTCGGAGACGGTAGTAACGGGTTGGCAGGAAAACTGTTCGGGGCTCGCGTACTGGGGAGTCAAAAGCCGGTCGGCGGCACGGGTGACGGCCGGATTGATTCCGCTGGCATTTGCGTCGAGAAGTTTGGCGATCCCAAAGTCGAGAAGCTTGGGCGTGCCATCTGAGGTAACAAGGATGTTGCCCGGTTTGATATCCCGGTGGATTACCAGATTCTGGTGGGCAGCCTGCACTGCGCCGCAGATTTGACAAAAGATCTCAAGAACTTGACGTTCCGTCACCCCGGGACGAGCGCACCACGAAGTAATCGGCACTCCATCGACAAACTCCATCACAATGTACGGCCAGCCATTGGCCGTGGCACCTCCATCCAGCAGCCGCGCAATGTTCGGGTGGCTGAGGTTAGCCAATATTTGCCGCTCAGCTCGAAACCGCCGCCGCGCCCCCTCGTCAAACAAAGGCACCTGCGACAGCTTGATGGCGACCTTCAGGCGAAATTCCTCATCGGCTCGCTCGGCAAGATACACAACACCCATTCCCCCAAGACCTAGCAGCGAAAGCACCCGGTATGGCCCAATCTGCTCTGGCATCGCGGTCTCGGCTGAGTCCGCCATCTCGGCGGCAAAGTCCAACGGTGAGATCGCGGCATCAAACGACTCTAGTGCCGACAACAAGGACTCCACCTGCAATCGCAATGTCGGTTGTCCCTTACAGCGTTGATCGAGAAACTCCATCCGGGCGCCCTCCGGCACTGCCAGCGTCTCGTCAAAAATACTTTGAAGGGTCGGCCAATCGAGGATTGTCCTGGGTCGAGAAGTCATTGGAGCGTCAGACTTCTGCTGTGGAAATGCATCATTCATGGGCAGTCAGAACCTCGCAAACAAATTCAATCAGACACTGATTTGCCTAATCTACCTGCTCCAAGTTGACGGGCTAGCCACGCTTTGGCCAGCGACAGTTCTCGATGCAACGTTACTGGTGCAATTTCGAGGGCCATTGAGGCTTCTTCATACGTCAAACCGCCAAAATACAGCATCTCCACAATCTTCGACTTCCGCTCATCTCGCAGTGCGAGCTTTGTCAGAGCTTCGTCAAGGTCGATCAGTGATGGCTCAAACTGTGGAGAAACCAGCGTAGCTTCATTCAACGTAATCCGCAGTACTCCCCCTCCACGCTTGCGCCGCTGCCGCGACCGGGCGTGATCCACCAAAATCTGCCGCATAGCCCGGCTGGCGAGCGCAAAAAAATGCCCGCGGTCCTTGGGCGATACCTTCGAAAGCACCAGCTTCAAAAACGCTTCGTTGACAAGCGCCGTTGATTGCAGAGTGTGTGAAGAACGTTCAGCCGCCAGATATCCACTAGCCAAATGGTGCAGTTGTGAATAAATCAGCCCCACTAACTCACCCAGCACGGATTCATCACCAGAACCCCAGCGTTGCAGCAGTCCAGTTACGTCATGCTCACTGCGATCCATATTTCATCCCTCACGTTAACACGAATAATTTTGCCAAAAATTCCTGGAGGTGTTTTGCAAAAACCGTCGCTAACCCTCATGAGTGGCTGCCCGGCGGCGGAGAAAACAGTACTCAATCGACAAAAGGAGAAAGAGATGAAGCGGAATAGAGCATTTGAGCTCTTGGAAACATTGCTCAAGCAGAAAAAGATAGTCAGCACTGGCAATTCGCACTGGATGCTGAAATGGAGTTTGGTGGTAATGGCGGCCATTGGGCCGGCCATGGCCCAAGTCAATTGGGTCGCACCCACACAGCCATCGGCCGCAAGCGCTATCGCTGCCTCCAGTTCGGGTAACAAGGTGTGCCGTGTCGTCCAAAATGGCATCGCCTATGTCGGCACTACAGAAGGCAGCCGCTGCGACTACGCTAGCGGCAATCCCACCATTGGTTTCACCTTTGATTCTTCAACATCGTATGAACTCGCAGTAGGCTTGAGCGAATGGGTATCCGCTACCAGCCCCACGGCGGCCACGGTTATAGCAGGCAACGCTGGCGCAGCCAGCGTCAGCGTTTGCCGTGTCAACGGTAGAAGCGGTTTCCTGCGACAGGACGAAACCGTTTGCCGCTACATCGCCGCCGGAGCCCTCCAGCGGGCCACCAGCTACGAGTTATTGCAGACCTTCGACTTGAGTTCGGAACTGCGACTGTTTGACCGCAACGGCAGCTGTTTCACCATAAACAGCCCTAACGTCGTTCGCAGTTACTGTGCTTCCTTCAAAGACATCTTACAAGCCGCAAGAATCGAATCCGTCGCAACAGGAATTTATCGTATCCGGCTCTTTAACAACATCCATTGCCTGCAGCAAAATTCACCCAGCGCCACATCCGTTATCTACGGCGATTGCGCCTCTTCGCTGGCCAGAGTCAGGCTCATCGATGAGAGCGGAGACGGCAAGTACCGCATCCAGTTTGAATCTAGCGGCTTGTATGTGGACAGCAATATTGGCCCAATCGATTTCGGCTTTCTCGTTCCCAGAGCTCTGTCGTCAAGCGACAGCCAAAAGTTTGAAATTCGCACGATTGCCGATGCCGCACGGCGCATCAAGGTAATCAGCTATAACATCATGCTCCTCGGCAATACCAATTTCCCGGGCATGCGCCAGGTCGACCGAGCCAAGTGGATCGTTCAGCAAATTCTCATCGAAGATCCCAACTACGATGTCATTACTATCCAGGAAGCTTTTGACGAAGGCAACCTTGGTGCCTTGTTTCTGAATTCTGGCTTTGACGCTCTCGTCGACGCCATGAAGGATGCCGGCTACATTTACCGCACCCAGCGGGCCTTCGCAGCTCAGCCCGAAAACGGCGGCTTGGTGATATTCAGCCGTTGGCCCATTGAGGTGCGCGACAACAATGTGTTCGATTTGTTCAAATGTCGGGACTTCGATTGCCTGTCGGCCAAGGGCATCAACTACGCCAAAATCAACAAGCTGGGGCGTCGCTACCACCTGTTTACAACCCACCTCAACTCCGGCTTTGGCAACTATGACATCCGCCGTAGACAACTTGAGGAGTTCCGCCCCTGGATCCTCGGCCTCGTCGGCAATCAACGTACAGAACCCGTAATCGTCACCGGAGACATGAACATCGACATGGAGCGTCAGCCCGACGACTACCGGGATATGCTGCAGTTGATTGATGCCCAGTTCGTGAACCCGCCGCGGACAATCGGCGTACCCACCGGTCCTGTCTCCATTCGCTACACCGTCGATCCGAATAACAACGAAATCACTCGCAGGCGTGGCGGCTCCCTTGAGTGGCTCGATTACATTCTGATCGCCAAGCCTGGCCCCCTCCCCGAATCGGCCAGCTACCAGGTCAAACAATACCGCCGCTCCGAAGATTACCGCATTGATACGGCCGGCGACATCTTCCGCACTCGCGATTTGTCAGACCACGGTGCCGTCCTCGGTACTTTCGTCTTCCCCTTCGGCGCACTGGCTTCGCCTGAAGTCCGTATGGTCCCAGTCACTTTCACGGCACAAGCCAATCAGGATGGTTCGGGCAATCCCACCAACGCCTACGTCAAAGTGAACGGAGAACGCTATCTGATGCCTGTGACACTGGATCTCGAAAGAGGCCGTGAGCACCAGATCGAAGGGATCGCCCCCGTTGCCGGTGCCACCGATCGCTGGAGCTTCACCAAGTGGAGTGACGCCCCTTCAGCCTCCTGGATTCTCGTCGGCCCCAACAGGCCCAACACGTACAAAGCCTACTTCGACCGCGAATTTCAAGTTGTGGTCAGAGCCAATCCCCCAGTAGCTGGCAGCATCACCGGCAGCGGCTGGTACGTAAAGGACACTCAGGTCAATTACTCGGCCACTGCGAATCCGAATTTCCAGTTCTTGAACTTCACTGGTGATGTAGATGCACCCAACCGCATTTCCACGCGCAACCCCGGTCGCGTCGAGGTGAACGGGCCTAAAGAAATCGTGGCAAACTTCTCTTCCACGCAATTGACTACCCGGTTTGAAGCCCGTTTCTCTGGCAACGGCGCTCCCGTTCCGGCAGCATTTGTAACCATCGACGGCATCAGCTACGCCATGCCTGTCAGTTTGCCGCTCGATCCGGCCCGCAGCTATCAAATCGGCATCCTTGATCCGCAAGCTTCCGCCGGTGCCCGTGCGCAGTTTGTAACCTGGACTCAAGCTGCCTCCCGCAACTGGCTGTTGGAGAAGCCAACGCAGGAAGCTACCTACATCGCCCAATTCCGTCAACAGTTCCTTTTGACGGTGACGGCGAACCCGGTTGACGGGGGCTCCGTCTCCGGCGGCAACTGGTACGACTCCGCCGCCGAGGCCACAATTCTGGCAACCCCCAGTGCCGGGTTCCGCTTCGTGAACTTCAGCGGCGACTTAACCAGTGATCGGCCTTCTGCTGCGCTCCGCATGGACCGACCCATCAACATCGTGGCTCGCTTCGCGGCCTTGGCACCCGCCTTGACTGTGCAACCTGGCCAGCGCAGTGCCTCGGGAGATACCCGCAATGTTGAGATCATCCTCCGCAACACCGGCCAGGGCCCGGCTCTCAACGCTCGCATCACGAATGTGTTCGCACAGGTAGTCGAGGGTACTGGCACCCCAACAGTCACCTCTCCTCTGCCTCTTAGCTATGGTCAAATCGCCATCGCCGGCGTTGCTTCACAAAACCTCAGTCTCACTTGGCCTGAAACAGCACGCCGCGTAAGACTGACCATTCAATTCCAGTCTGATGGCGGCTACTCCAGCAGCGGCGTCATCACTTTGTTCCGCAATTAGTCAATCGTCAATCTAGAAAGGATCTCATTTATGAAACATCTCACCTTAATGTTGCTACTCGCTGCCGGAATGTCGGCTGCGCCCATCATCACCCTGGATCAGCCAAACATCGGCGCTTTACCGGGCAGCACCGCATCCTGGACCTTCCGTATGCAGGCCGACCCAACACTCTATACCAGCGTCACCACCTCGTTTCTCCTCTTCGAAACTGAGCCCGGACTCGGCATCTACACTGACGAAATTGGCCTTCAGGGAGGACCTTCCGGCAGATTGGCCCCCGCCGCAGCGGACTGGCTGGGAACCGTCGGCTTTTACCTCATCGACCCGGCCGCAATTCCGGGCGACCGGAATGATGCCACTCTGCGGCTGACCTACGATCTGTTTAACGCGGATCCCGCAACTTGCACCGGTTGTTATGTCGGATCGGGCGAGAGCGATTTTACGGTCAGCGTTAACACCTTACGCCCAGAGGTTCCGGTTGAGGGCGTTCCCGAACCCTCGACTTATGCGCTGTGTAGCCTGGCCTTGTCGCTCGGCTGGTATTTGCGCAAGCGGAGCTAAACATCTAAACCAGATC
>CANGVB010000113.1 GCA_947456995.1 Bryobacteraceae bacterium
AAAGAAGAAGTCAGTGCCGTGCAGCGCGATGTGGATGAGATGTTCAAGAACGCACCGGTACAGACGCGAACTGAAACGGAAGCCGCCTTTGCGCTGAGTTTTGTTTCTTTCCTTGGCAACGTGAAGGTCTTTCTGCTGGTGATCTGTGGGGCCGTAACGTTCACGATCCTGCTGGTATCGGCCAATACGATGGCCATGGCGGTGCGAGAGCGTGTGCGCGAGGTGGGCGTAATGAAGACGCTCGGCTTTACCAATGGCGGGATTCTCTTTCTGATTCTCGGTGAGGCTGTCGTCTTGTCACTGGTGGGTGCTGCTCTGGGTTGTTTGGTGGCTAGCGGTCTGGCAGCCGGTGTAGCCGCCAACGCGGGTGGATTTATCGCGCAGTTCAAGAACCTGAGCCTGACGCCACCGACAGTCGTGTTCATCCTCGGCTTCTCAGTTGTTGTCGCCTTGATTTCCTCCTTTGTGCCGGCAATGAATGCGGCGCGCACCAACATTCTAGACACGTTGAAGTACTCGGGTTAAGGGCACATGGCGATTCCAATTTCTTACAACATTCGCAACCTGATTGTGCGGCGCACAACGACAATCATGACTGCGCTCGGCGTGGGCCTGACAGTGGCTGTGCTGTTGAGCGTGCTGGCACTAGTGCAGGGCTTGCAGACGGCCTTCGAAAGCTCAGGCGATCCCCTCAACGTCCTGGTGATGCGCAAGGGCTCTACAGCCGAGTTATCGAGCAATTTTGCCCGCACCTCTTATCAGGATCTGAAGTTCAAAGCCGGGATTCAGCGTGACGCCAAGGGCGAACCAATGGCGTCCCTTGAGATGGTGACGATCTTGAATCTGGCCAGCGTAGATGCGCCCGACGGCATGAACATTACCCTGCGCGGCCTGCCCCCAGTGGGGATTGCGATGCGGCAGCAGGTGAAACTGCTGGAGGGCCGCTGGTTTGATACCGGCAAGCGTGAAGTAGTGGTGGGCAAATCGATTGCAAAACGCTTTCCAGACGCGCGCATCGGCGGCAAGCTCAAGTTTGCCCGCGGCGAGTGGGAAGTAGTTGGAGTGATGGATGGAGGGCGCAGTGCCGTCAATAGCGAAATCTTTGCCGACCTCAATCAGGCCAGCGCAGACTACAACCGCTCTGAAGTGCTCAGTTCATGCCTGATACGGGCCACCGACGAGGTAGCGGTACAAGCTCTGGTGAACGACTTGAACGCGGATATCAAGCTGAACGTAGACGCCAAGACAGAGCTTGCCTATTACGCCGCGCAGACCGTTTCTGCCGCACCAATTCAGTTTCTCGGGCTTTTCGTTTCGGTGATCATGGCGGTCGGCAGTTGCTTTGCAGCAATGAACACAATGTACGCCGCCGTAGCAAGACGGGCAAAAGAAATCGGAACGCTACGTGTACTCGGCTTTGCAAGATCGAGCATCCTCACCAGTTTCTTCCTGGAGTCGATGCTCCTGTCGCTCTTGGGCGGGGCTCTGGGATGTTTGCTCGTGTTGCCGCTGAACAATATTGAGACGGGAATTGGCAACTTCGTCACCTTCAGCGAAATTGCATTTTCATTCCAGATCACTCCCGCAATCATGGCGATCGGGATGGGCTTCGCCCTGGTGCTGGGTGCGGTGGGCGGTGTCTTCCCCGCCCGAAGCGCGGCACGTAAAGAAATTTTGACGGCATTGCGAGAGGTATAGATGGACGCGGATATCAAGAATTTACGAATTGATCGATCAAGGAAAGTTGTGCCGGAGGGTGGGTCCCCTTGGGCCCGCCGCTTCATCGTTATCGGGATTCTGCTCTTTGTTCTGGTTGGCGTCGGACGCTTTGTTTACGGCTATTTGAATGATGCGCCTGAAGTGGCAGTGTATCGTGTGAAGTCTTCTTCGTCTTCCGCTTCGGGCAGCGGCGCCTCACAAACAGTGATCCTGAATGCCACCGGCTACATCGTGGCTCATCACAAGATTCAGGTGGCCTCGAAGGTCGTCGGGCGCGTATTGTGGATTGGAGTTGAAAAGGGAGACCGCGTCAAAGAGGGCCAGGTGATTGTGCGGCTCGAAGATGACGAGTACAAAGCGCAATTGCAGCAGGCAGTGGGGCAACTAAAGACACTTGAGGCAAGACTGGAAGAGTTAACGAATGGGTCGCGGCCGGAAGAGATTGCTACCGCGCGTGCGAATGTCGATCAGGCAAAGGCAGATTTGGCCAATGCCGAAATCACCCTGAAGCGGACCCAGGAGCTGGTACGGGAGAAGGTATCAGCCCAGCAGGTGCTGGATGATGCAGAGGGGCGAGTGAACTCGCTCCGGGCACGCGTGAATTCACTAGAGAAGACTTTCGAGTTGGTGAAGATCGGCCCACGGCGCGAAACGATCGATGCCTTACGCGGGCAAATACTGGAAGCCAAGGGCCGCGTAGCGTTTTATGAATCCACCTTGTCGAACACGCTCATCAAGGCCCCAGTTACCGGCACCGTACTCGAGCGCAATGTCGAGAAGGGTGAGTTCGTGACCACCGGTTTTGTTGGCGATAAAGGTGCCAAAGGCTACGTGGTTTCCCTCGCCGACCTCAACGACCTGCAGGTAGAGCTCGACATCAATCAGAACGACTTTGCACGCCTCGATCGCAAACAGAAGGGCACCATCACAACAGACGCTTATCCAGACCGCAAATACAGCGGCATGATTGCCGAGATCGCCCCTGAGGCAAACCGGCAAAAGGCAACCGTGCAGGTGAAGGTACAGGTCTTGCAGCCGGATGACTTCCTGCGGCCGGACATGAATGCAAGTGTGGCCTTTTATGAAGAGGCTAAGGCTGGGACTACCCCGACTGCTGCAAAGCCTGTGGTCTATGTCCCAACGGCGGCCGTGCGCAACGACGCTGTCTTCATTTTGTTAGGCGGCAAGGTGATCCGTCGTGCGGTCCGAGTCACAGGCACAACCAGCGAAGGCTTGCGCGTAGAAGAGGGTCTGATTGGCGGCGAAGATCTGGTTTTGAATCCGCCAGCGGACTTGAAGGATGGCGCGAAGGTGAAGGCAAAGGGAGCTGCAAAATGAGCGAAGTCGTAATTCAAACCAAGGATCTGACGAGGGTCTACAAGCGCGATCAGTTTGAGGTGACGGCCCTGAAGGATGCCTCGATCGAGATTCGCAAGGGTGAATTTGTAGCGCTGATGGGGCCTTCGGGGTCGGGTAAATCGACGCTCCTTTACCTGATCGCCGCGATGGAGCGGCCCACCAGCGGCACGATTGATGTTCTCGGGCAGGACCTGCGCGCGCTGTCAGACAAACAAGTGGCGCAATGGCGGAATGCGCACGTGGGTTTTGTCTTTCAGAGTTTCAATCTGATCCCCGTGCTGACAGCGATCGAGAACGTAGAACTGCCCTTGCTACTGACAAATCTGAAC
Source organism: Bryobacteraceae bacterium (assembly GCA_947456995.1). Classification (GTDB taxonomy): domain Bacteria; phylum Acidobacteriota; class Terriglobia; order Bryobacterales; family Bryobacteraceae; genus Bryobacter. The sequence continues at coordinate 3,408 of CANGVB010000113.1, forward strand.
GCAAAAGAGCGGCGAGAGCATGCCACAACGGCCCTGCGTCTTGTCGGTCTGGGAGACCGTTTGACCCATCTGCCGAAGCAGTTATCCGGCGGGCAGGAGCAACGCGTAGCGATTGCGCGAGCTCTAGTGACAGATCCCGATTTGATTCTCGCCGACGAGCCCACCGGCAACCTCGATTCCCAAAGCGCGCAAGATGTCTTGACGATGTTGCGGACCCTCAACCAGGAACACGGCAAGACAGTGGTGATGGTGACGCACGACCCTCATGCAGCAAGCTTTGCCTCGAAGGCGAGATACCTCGAAAAGGGGGCGCTACTACCCGAGGGGCACATGCCGCAGGACTGGTTTGTGCGTCCGGCTTAAAGGAATGGCGTCAATAGGAGCACTCGCTTGCCAACCCAAACTGCGTTCTTGGACCCAATTCTGGGTCATCAGCTCATCGCGATCATATTCGTTGAAGATTATGTCCAACTCCAATTCATCAGCGGGACGCTGAATGCATACACGCTCCCCAAAGTCTTTGAATCCGAAGAGGTCTTTACGGAAGCAGACCAAGGCTGGCGCGATAAACTTTGCGCCAGAATCGGCCAAATCGTCTCGGGCGTGATGTCAACTGAACGCGAACTCAGCATGGAATTCAACGACGGGGCCATAATCACAATCTCTCTGATTGAAAAGGATTACAGAGGACCTGAGGCAATTCAGTTCACTGTCGAGGGAAGCAGCACAATTGTGGTCAGCTGAGGTGCCGGTCACGATTTGATCGCAACCGAGGGGAAAATAAGCGAACCGAGTGAGTGACGTACATTGACGACCTGCTTTTGACTCTATTGAGTCGTTACAATTAAATACAATGCGCACCACTTTAAACCTCGAAGACGATGCGTATCTACTGATTAAGGACTACGCAAAGAAGCGTGAGATTTCCTTGAGCCGCGCGGCTTCAGAGCTTATCTCCCGTGGTTCAAAGAGCTTGCCGAAATGGAAGAACAAAGACGGTTGGTTTGTCTTTGATCTTCCCCCTGGCTCACCACCCTTGACCAGCGAACTCGTCAAGGAATTCCAGCGCATGGACGAAGAGGAAGAGGTTCGACGAGCAATCTCGCCCGCGCAATAGTGCGCGCAGGTTGGTCCTCTTTGAAGTCGGACCGAAGTCAGGGCTGCAAAGCGATCTTCGAGACCCTTTACGGCAGCTTGGACTTCACCAGCTCGCTCAGCGCCTTACCGTCAACATTCTTCCCAGCCAGCTTGGCGGTAGCAGCCTTCATCACAACGCCCATCTGCGCCTTACCCGTTGCCCCGGTCTCAGCAATGGCAGCCTCAACAGCCGCGGCGATGTCTTCGGCGCTAGCCTTCTGCGGCAGATAGCCTTCGATGATCTCAAGCTCTGCGGCTTCCTTCTCGGCCAGTTCCGGGCGATTCCCGTTCTTGAACTGCTCCATCGAATCCATCCGCTGCTTGGCTAGCGTCTTGAGCATCGCTTGCTCAGCCGCCTCGTCCGGGTCTTTCATGTTGTCGGCCTTGTACTTCAATAGGGCCGTCTTGATGGCACGAACGACACTCAGGCGCAGCTCTTGCTTCGCCTTCATCGCCTCGACCATGTCCTTCTGGATACGCTCTGTCAAACTCATGCTGTTTGCTATTCTAGTGAATACACCCCCGGAATACCCGTTTTGTTGCAAATTCCATTATGTACATCAAGAAAAATCGCCTACTAACCCCGGGACCAACACCACTTTTGCCTCAGGCTCTTCACGCCATGATGGGTTCGGATATCCATCACCGCACTGAAGATTTCCGCAAGGTTTATAAGTCGGTGCTGTCCGGCCTAAAAGAAGTCATGCAGACGCAGAATGACGTAATCGTGCTGGTTGCGTCCGGATCCGGGGCCATGGAAGCTTCCATTCAGAACTGCTTCTCTTGTGGCGAAGAAGTGCTGGTTTGCACCGCCGGCAAGTTCGGCGAGCGCTGGACGGCCCTGACAAAGGCCTTCGGTTTGAAGCCCACCGTGATCGAGCAGCCCTACGGCAGCGTCGTTACACCAGAACAGGTTGCCGCCGCCCTCGAAGCCAACCCCAATATCCGTGGCGTCTTCGTACAGGCGTCTGAAACTTCCACCGGTGCCGCACACGACATCGAAGGAATGGCGAAAGTCGTGCGCAAGACCGATGCCCTCTTCATCATCGATGCAATCACCGGCCTCGGCACCATGCCGCTCAAGATCGACGAGTGGGGCCTCGATATTGTCATCGGCGGTTCACAGAAGGCGTTTATGATTCCTCCAGGACTCGCTTTCCTTTCGGTCAGCGAGCGCGCCTGGAAGCGCATGGAAGATTCCAAGAACGCACGTTTTTACTTTGATTTGCGGCGTGAGCGCAAGAATGCTCTCAATGGCGAAAGCGCCTGGACGCCTGCCGTCAGTCTCGTGTTGGCTATGGACGAGGCCTTGAAGTACATCAGGAACCTCGGCATGGACAACCTCATCAAGAATGCCCAGTTGCTGGCCACCGCAACCCGCGCTGCCGCTACAGCTCTGGGCCTTGAGTTGTTTTCCGGGAAGAACCCCGGCTCTTCGGTCACCGCCATCTGTGCCCCTGCGGGTATGGATTCCAGCGTGATCGTCAAGGACTTCCGCAACCGCTTCGGGTCCATCATTGCCAACGGTCAGGGCACGATGAAGGGACAAATCTTCCGTGTCGCTCACCTTGGCTACTTCGATTTCGCCGACCTCTTCGCGATGGTCGCTGAACTCGAAATCATTCTCGCGGCCCACGGTCAACCCGTGGAGTTTGGACGCGGCGTGGCCGCAGTTCAAAACGTGTATGCCGCGGCGGCCTTAGCTAAAGAAACTACCAAGGAACCAGTTGCTGTCTAGACCCGAATGAAGATTCTTGTTGCCGAACCCATTGCTCAAGCTGGCTTTGACCTGCTAGCCGCTGTACCCGGATGGACTGTAATCCAGGCCGACCCGAAGACTTATCAGGAACACCTCTCCGATTGCGACGCACTTCTGGTGCGATCCGCCGTCAAGGTGAACGCCGAGCTGATCAAGAAGGCGCCCAAGCTGCGTGTCGTTGGACGCGCAGGTGTCGGCGTCGATAACGTCGATCTGCAGGCAGCTACCAACGGTGGCATCCTCGTGATGAACACCCCTGGCGGCAACGCAATTTCCGTTGCCGAACATACGGTGGGCCTCATGCTCGCGATGGCGCGTTCCATTCCGAACGCCAGCCAGTCCACCAAGGCCGGCAAATGGGAAAAGCGCAAATTCATCGGCACCGAACTCCGTGGCAAGACGCTCGGTGTTGCAGGTCTGGGCTCCATCGGCCGTGAAGTCGTATTGCGTGCACGTAATTTCGGAATGCGGATTATCGCTGCCGACCCCTACGTAAGCACCCAGCAGGCAGAAGATCTGAGCGTTACGCTTGTTGACCTGAACACTCTGTTTGCCCAGAGCGACTACATCACCCTGCACGTGGCGCTGACGCCTGAGACGACGAAGATGGTGAATAGCGAAACCATCGCCAAAATGAAGGACGGGGCGCGCATTGTCAATTGCGCCCGTGGCGAGTTGATCGATCTTGATGATCTCTTGAAGGGCCTGGATTCGGGCAAGCTGGGTGGGGCCGCACTCGACGTCTTCGACCCCGAGCCCTTGCCTTCGGATCACCCGTTGTTGAAGCAGGAGAACCTGATTGCGACTCCCCACATCGGCGGGTCTACTGAAGAGGCCCAGGAAATTGTCGGCATCCGCATCGCCGAACAAGTAGCTGAATACCTGCAAAACGGCGTCGCAATCAATGCCGTAAATATGCCGGCGCTTTCGCCCGAGCAATACCGCGCTCTAGGCCCGTACATTTCGCTGGCCGAGCGTCTCGGTACCTTCGCATCTTTCATCAGTGATTCCAACCCCGTCATGGTGCGCTTTACCTACCATGGCCGAGTGGCAGAACTGAATACGACGCTAGTACGCAACGCCGGCCTGAGTGGCGTGCTGCAGCGCTCACTCGCAAGCAAGGCGAACCTGATCAACGCCATGCAGATTGCCGGCGATCGTGGTTTGAACATCACCGAGAACCATCTGCTGCGTTCCGGCCACAGCGACTCCATTCGTATCGAAGTAGAAACCTCAGCCGGCAAGACCAGCGTTGAGGGCGCCATGATTCTCGATAAGCCTCGCTTGCTCAATGTGGACGGGATCTACTGCGAAGCACCGCTCGACGGCTATCTGCTTTATCTAAAAAATCTCGACGTGCCCGGAGTCATCGGATACATAGGGACGGTGATGGGCAAGAATGGCATCAACATTGCCAATTTCTCGCTTGGCCGGGAAGAGTCCGCAACGCAAGAGGGTGGCCACGCAAGAGCGACGGCAATCATCTCGTGCGACGCAGCGGTTCCAGAGCACGTGCTTGCACAGTTGCTCGAGAACCCAAATATCCGCCAGGCACGCAACATCGAATTCTAGCCTCACGCTGTCCCCGGGAGTAGTAGCTCGGGTATGCAGGGCGTCAAAAAACAAAACCTACCAACCAAGATCTGTCTCGTTTGCCAGCGTCCATTTGTGTGGCGCAAAAAGTGGGAACGAGACTGGGACCACGTGCTTTATTGCAGCGACCGTTGTCGCGGCAATAAGGCGACAGCCAAGGGGCAGGCGTGATGGAGCGCAGTTTTGCCAGCCGTCAGGAATTGGCAGAATATCTGGCGCAGGAATTCCCCGCCGCCGCCGCGCGCGATGCCCAGATCAGCCCAATGCCAGGAGGCCGCGAAGCGGCTGAAGCCGCCCTTGCTGCCATCCAACCAGACCGCTACGGGTTTGACCGCAACTACCTCGATGGCCACGTCTCGCGCTTGTCGCCCTACATCCGGCACGGAATTCTTACCCTCGCACAAGCCAAAGAACTCGCCTTCTCCAGGGTAAAGGACAGACTGCACGCAGCGAAGTTTGTGACCGAACTCGCCTGGCGCGACTATTGGCAGCGCCTCTACGCAGCAATGGGCAAAGGCGTTTGGGAAGATCGTGAAGAACTCAAGACCGGCCTTCCTCCCGGGGCCTACGCATCGCAATTGCCAGCCGATATCGCAACCGGTGAAACCGGCCTCGCCTGCATCGATTCCTTCGTACGCGAACTCAGATCCACTGGTTACCTTCACAACCATGCCCGCATGTGGTTTGCCGCCTACGTTGTCCATTTCAGGCGTGTACGCTGGCAAGCTGGAGCAGCATTCTTTCTCTCGCATTTGCTCGATGGAGATCCGGCCTCGAACAACCTCTCCTGGCAGTGGGTAGCAAGTACCTTCTCACACAA
>CANGVB010000114.1 GCA_947456995.1 Bryobacteraceae bacterium
GGTTCTGCCAAGGCCTATTGGAACTTTCACCTGGAATCCATCGGGGTGGGCCAAACACGCATTGTGTCCGAGACACGGGTACAGGTCTATGGCGCGCAGGAGTTGAAACGCTTCCGCCGCTATTGGGCGTTGGTCGGGCCTGGGGCTGGCTGGATCCGTAAAGAGATTCTGAAAGCGATAGAACGTGAGTCTCTGGGGCGTTAGAGTTGAATTTGACAAACCAAATCAGTTGGAAACAGCTTCCGCTTCAGACCAGCATCGGCGAAGGCAAAGACCGACAGGTAGAACCACTTTTTGAGGGCGCACGACGCAAGCTGATTCAGATCACCCTTCGCAACGGAGCTGTTCTCGCCAGGCACTCAGCCCCGGTTCCCATCACGATTCAAGGGGTTGCCGGTTCAGGCACTCTCTATATCGGCGAGGCGAGAGAAGAAGTGGCGCTACTGCCCGGCACCCTGGTAACGATCGAGCCGGGCGTTGTGCATGAGGTCGAAGCGCAACCCGCGGTGTCGATCCTGCTTACGATGTTCCCCGGCGGATAACAAATCCGGATCAGAAGGCCGGGACAAAGCTGCCGCCCGCGGCAGGCTTCTCTGGACGGGCAGCGACACCCGGTGGTATCCAGATACAGTTTTGACGACAGGCCTGCTCTGGATTCGCTCGCACAGCAAGAGTAAAGGCTTCCATAGCAGCCGGATTTGGAGCAGAAATCAGTGCGGTGTTGTAGTTAAGGTCGCTAGCGCGAGTTAGAAAAAGCAGGCGCAAACTCTGTTTCCTGGCCGGTTTCGGGAAGAGCTTCAGGATTGGCTCAAGAGAACGCTCCTCTTTGCCTTCGAGCGTACGTACAGACTCCTGCCATGCCAGCCCCTTGGTCTGCACCGCATAAACGCTACGCTCAAAGCCAAATTGCGATTCTGGATTCACAGAGATCGTCACGTTGAGCCCGTTGGTTGTTTCTGTCTTGATGTTCGGCTGGCCGTATCTCCAGGCTTCTGTAGCTGAATCGCGCCGCATCGGCGTGATCAGACTCAGTCGCCAGCCGGGCTGCAAGTCCACAAAGGTTTTTGTCGACACAACTGAGCCGGGGGCTGCCACCGGCGTCAATTTCTGCCGGTGACAGCCCCCGAATGAGACTGCGATCAGGATTAGCCCGAGGCTAACCGATTTTGAGTTTGTTGAGTTTGGCATCCCAGAACACTGCCTTTTTGGCGCGTACACTCTGCGTGGCCATGTGGCCCGGGATCGCAGCGATCTGCCCTGCGCGAGCCGGAGCAATCGCCTTCTCCTTGCCCAGCACGGCCATCAGGAAATTCCGGACGTGGTCGGCGGTGGAATCAGGCTGGTTAAAGTCCTTCAGGTAGTTCATGCTGACGGCCGGCTTGTCTGAGAAAGCCTTGACGTTGCGGATGAACTTCGGCTGCGGAGTGAAGTACAGGTTCTGACGATCCTTCACTTCAATGGTGCCCTTCTGGCCCATAAACTCTTCGCCGTAACCCCACTGGTCATTGCCAAAGAAGCACGAGTAATTCAGGTGGAACTTGTTCGGGTATTCGTAGAGTGCGCTCAAGGTATCGGGCACTTCACGATCGTCCTTGCCGCCCCACTGATAGACGCCGCCAGAAGCCATGCAGCTTGTCGGCAGCTCGGTCTTGATCAGGCCGCCCACAACAAAGTTCGAGATGTCGGTCTGGTGCACGAGCAGGTCGGTGGAGATGCCGCCCGAGTAATCCCAATAGTTGCGCCACTGGAAGTAGCGCTCCTTCGAGAAGGGGATGTTCTTGTGTTCGGCAGATTCGAGGAAGCGCTTCCAGTCGGCCGTCTCAGACGAAGCATCGCCCGGGATGATGTAGCGCCATGCAGCCGGCACGCCCTTGGCTGGATCTACCGTCTGATCGAAGTTTCGATACCAGAAAGCGCGGGTGTAGTGCACTTCACCGATGTAGCCGTCTTCCACCATCTTCTTGGCCTGGATGTAGAGCTTGTTAGAGCGGTTCTGAGTACCAATCTGAACAACAGTGCCCATCTTCTCGGCGAGGGCGACGATTTCGGCACCTTCTTCGATCGTGTGGCCGATCGGCTTCTCAAGGTAGATATGCTTCTTCGCCTTCAGAGCAGCCATCGCCATCGGATGGTGCAGGTGCTCGGGCGAGCAGATGAAGACAACATCCACGTTCGGGTCATTAATGACGTCGCGGTAGTCGACAGAGGTCTTGGGGGTATTCTTGCCATTGGTCTGGACGATGTCCTTACCCTTGGCGAGGTTGCCCTTGTAGGTGTCGCAGACGTGGGTCACTTCGACGTTGTCCTTCGACAGAAGGTACATCTGGTTCATCACGTGCGCACCACGCATGCCAGTGGCGATCCAGCCCACCTTGAGGCGGTTGTTCTGGGCGCTCGACTGCATTACGGCAGGGCCTGCACTCAAGGCGGCGGCAACTGCGCTCTGCTTCAACAAATCCCGGCGGGATACATCTTCTGACATGGAATTCTCCTCTTAACTCTCGCTCTGCGTCTCTTCAGACGCGGGCTTGGCGACAGGGGTTACCTTGCGCGCATGCTCAAAAAGCAATGCTATCGCTTTGTCGGTACGAATACGATTGGCAATGCGGTCGAGGCCGCCGTCCTTTTCGAGCTTCACACGTACAGCCGCCACCGGCTCACGCTGCTGCCGTGCCTGACGCTGCACTTCGCGATCCACTTCATCCTGCTGCACTGACACTTCTTCGACATCGGCAATCTTGTCCAGCAGCAAAGTTGCGCGGACATCGCGCGTTGCGCGATCCAGCTGGCTCTCGCGGAACTTCTTCATGTCGAAATTGAGCGAGCGCGGGTCAATACCCTGCATCTGCAAGCTGCGTGCATAGCTCTCAAGCTGAATCTGAAGCTGACGTTCGATGTAGGTTTCAGGCACCGGGAATACGTTGGAATCAGCCAGAGCTTCGATCAACTTGCTCTTGGCTTCTTCTTGCGAGCGGTACTGACGCTCCGCCTGGATGCTCGCCTTCACCTGCTCCTTGAACTCATCAAGGGTGCGGAAGTCGCCCATCGATTGTGCGAAGTCGTCGTCAAGAACCGGCAATTCCTTGCTGCGAATAAACTTGAGTTCGAGATCGAAGGTGATGGTCTTGCCGGAGAGGCGCTCCTGGCCGTAGTCTTCGGGGTAGGTCACCTGGATGTCTTTTGTCTCACCCGGGCTCATGCCAACAATACCGGCGCTGAATTCCGGCAAGGTTTCCGGGTCGCCCAGTTGCAACATCATCTCGGGGTTCTTGATCGGCTCGCCTTCGAGGCCATCGGCACTCTCAAGGCCCACCACAACATAGTCACCGTTCTCTGCAGGACGCGGATCGATGTTCACATACTCGGCCTTGGATTCGCGCAATTGATCGAGGCGGTCAGCCACGTCCTGATCGGTCACCTGCGGGTCTTCGTATTCCACCTCAAGCCCTTTGTACTCACCAAGCGTGAATTCCGGATGCACGTCAAACTGTGCCTTGAACACCATCGGCTGGCCGGGCTCGTTCTTGAGATCGACAATGCTCGGCTGGCCGATTACCTGCAGCTTCTCTTCGGCGAAACGCGCGTTCAGAGCCTTGGGGATCACCTCTTCCATCACGTCCTGCTGGATTTCGTTCTGGAAGCGGCTGCGAATGACGCTCAGCGGCGCCTTGCCCGGGCGAAAACCCGGCAAATGAGCTTTGGCCTGAATCTTGGCCAGTACCTTCTCGGTAGCTTCAGCCATCTCGAGTACATTTACAGTTACTTCCAGCTCGTGCCGGCAACCTTCAATCAATGCCATAACCTTGCGCGCCTTCTCTCAATTCCAATAAATTCTTGTTGCTCTCAAAACAAGGGGGCGATGCCAGCCACTGGCCGCATCGCCCCCTCACACTTCATTGCAGGACTAGGCGACGGAGGCTTTGAGTGCCTCTGCCTTGTCGGTCTTTTCCCAGCTGAACGTTGCTTCGGTGCGGCCGAAATGTCCGAACGCTGCAGTCGCACGATAAATCGGGCGGCGCAGGTCGAGCGTTTCGATAATGCCCTTGGGCGTTAGCTTGAAGTTGGCACGAACTGCTTCGGTCAACTTCTCGCCAGAAACCGTTCCGGTTCCGAAGGTGTCTACCAGAACCGATACCGGCTCGGCAACGCCGATCGCGTAGGCAAGCTGCACTTCGCAACGGGTAGCAAGGCCAGCGGCAACGATATTCTTTGCGATGTAGCGGGCCATGTAGCAGGCCGAACGGTCTACCTTTGTCGGGTCCTTACCTGAGAAAGCACCGCCGCCGTGACGGCCCATGCCGCCGTAGGTGTCAACGATGATCTTGCGGCCGGTGAGGCCGGTGTCGCCATTGGGGCCGCCGATTACGAAGCGGCCGGTGGGGTTGATGTGATACTTGGTGTTCTCGTCCACCATGTTGGCAGGCAACACGGGGTCGATGATGTGCTTGCGCACGTCAGCGCGAAGCTGTTCAGTAGAAACGTCGTCACCGTGCTGGGTGGAAATTACGACAGCATCAATGCGAACAGGCTTGCCGTTCTCATACTCGACGCTAACCTGGCTCTTGCCATCAGGGCGCAGATAAGGCAGACCCTTGGCACGGCGCACTTCGCTCAACTGGCGCACCAGCTTGTGCGACATCTGGATCGGCAGGGGCATCAGTTCCGGGGTTTCGTCGGTTGCGTAACCGAACATCAAACCCTGGTCGCCAGCGCCGCCAGTGTCCACACCCATTGCAATATGGGGGCTCTGACGCTGAATCACGTTCAGGACGCCGCAGGTATTGCCGTCATAGCCGAAGGTGGCATCGTCAAAGCCGATGTCCTTGATTACCTGACGGGCGAGATCGGCGACTTCCACGTATGTCTTGGTGGTGATTTCACCAGCTACGACGCAAAGTCCGGTCGTAACCATGACTTCGCAGGCCACGCGACCCATCGGGTCGTCTTTCAGTACGGCGTCAAGCACCGCATCTGAAATCTGGTCAGCCATTTTGTCGGGGTGGCCTTCGGTCACCGATTCCGACGTAAAAATTCTCTTTGTTGCCTCAGCCACTTGGTTCTGTCCACTCCTGATCTGTATAAAAATTAGCCACCCGCTGACGGCAAGTCCCCGTTATGGGTCTTATTTGGTCACGGCTTCAGGCGCACCCAAACCCGCAAAGCTGGCGAGGGACCAACCCAACAGTCTAGCGCTCAACCTTGGGGCGGGTCAATTTTGACGATAGAGCCTAAGTCGTCTTTAATTTGGATCGCTGCCCAAACCAACGCACAAAAAACCACCCGGCACCCAAACCGATCACCAGCAACAAAATCCAGATCAGGTTGCCCTTCACCGCTTTCACCATTGCCTCAGGATCTTCGAGCAGCCCCGGCTGCTGACCAATCGTCTGCGCTCCAAACCACGCCAGGATCCCGCACCAAAGCGTCGAACCGACAAAAGTCACCAGCGCAAAACTTCCAAACGGTACCCGGATCAGCCCCGCTGGGAAACCAATCAAATGGCGTACAACCGGAAGCAACCGCGAGAAGAACACGCCCCCCAGTGCAAACTCAGCCAGCCATTTTTCGGCCAGTTCGAGGCGTTCCGGCGGCAACAAAAACCATTTGCCGTACTTGGCAAGAAATGCGCGGCCCAGCGTATAAGAAAACCAGTAACAGAGACTCGACCCAAAGGTCGACCCCAGTCCCCCGGCCAAAATCACTCCCCAAAGCGACATCTGCCCCTGTTGTGCCCAATATCCGGCCGGCGGCATGATGATCTCCGACGGCACCGGCACAATCGTGCTTTCCAGCGCCATCATCAGAAAAACACCCCAGTAGCCCATATCCCGGGACCATTCAAACCAAACCTTAATCAGTTCATGAAGCATGAATTGCCTAGTATAGCGTTCACCAGTTGATTTGAAGGGGTTTTGGGGCGAACTTCGCCATACCAGGTGGAGAGCAAAATGCCTACGAACATTGGCGCAAATCCAGACAACCAGTCTTTCGGCTCCGGCTCCGGCACTGGAGCCTCGACGCATTACACCGTCCAACCGGGCGATACCCTCAGCTTCATAGCGCAAGATCTTCACGTCACTCTGGCCGACCTGCTTTGCGCCAATCCTTCGATTCGTAACGCCAACTTGATCTACCCGGGTCAAAAGATTCATCTCCCTGCCACGCATCGTCAGGCCCACGCCTCGGCTGGGAATCGTAGCGCTCAAAACAGAATTCCATTGCCTACAATGCTTGGCCCAGCCCTGGGTGGCTATGGCTCAGGCAGCGGCCAGGCAAAGGTTTCCCCAAAACACAGCAGCGCACCTCCCTGGATGCAAATCGCCGAAGACGAACTGAAGTATTGGGACAAAGGCTTGGGCCAGAGCCGTTACCTGAAATACGTTCGGGAAACAGGCGGATGCTCGGGCAGCTGGTGCTCTATCTTTGTCAATTGGGTCATGCAACAAGCAGGCTACAGCGGCACGCAAAACTGGCTTGCCGCCAGTTGGATGAAATGGGGCGTTGGGCTACAAGTGCCTCGCCACGGGGCAATCGTAGTCCTGCAGGACGAACACCCAAGCAATCCTTACCCGCATGTCGCCTTCCTGCGCGCCGCTCACGGCTCATGGAATCTTGAACTTCTGGGAGGCAATCAGGGTGGAGGCCTCGGCGCGGTTACCGTCTCAAATCGCAGTTTTCACGAACAAACCAGAGACGGGCGCATCCGCTTCAATTACCGCTGGCCACCGCACTAGTTCTTGTGCGCATGCATTCGTCGCAAGCGCGAAATCTGACCCTGCAATTCTTCCTTGTCCGGATCAAACGGACGTAGCTGCAGGTAGCGGTCGAGATCTTGCGCCGCCGCCTGAAAACGATGCGTTGCCGCTAGCGTCGCCGCCCTCTGCCGCAATGCATCGGCATCCACTGGGTCGGCTTCGAGCAAAAGGTTCAGCACCTCAGCTGCTTTAGTCCAGGCCTGCCGCTGCAAATAGATGATGCGCAGATTGTTCAACATCCGGATGAGAATCATCCGCTTGGGCGCTGCAACCAGAAAGCGTGCGTCCACTTCGCCTTCAATGTCGTCGCGGATCTTGCCGCCATTGTAGATATCGAGATAGTAGGTATCGTCTTCTTCCTCAAGACGCACCAGAAAGTGCCCCGGCGCACCAATCCCGTCTACTTCGACACCCAGGCGACGCCCCAACTCCATATAAAGCAGGCAAAGTGTGATCGGAATTCCCCTCCGCGACTCAAGCACGTAGTTCAGGCACGAGTTGTGGGCGTTGTAGTAATCGTCCTCATTGCCGGCCAGTTGCAATTCCTCAAACAGATATTGCTGTGCAGCCAGGCGAAAACTGCGCGTATTGCGCCTCCGGATCTCCTCGGCATGGTAATCGAGCTCGGCAAGCCACGGAGCCAGAGGTAGATTCGGGTACTCAATGCGTGCAATCAGCAACGCGGCTTCGTCCAGATTGATGCTTTCGTCTTCGAGTCGAAGGATGCGGCGTAGGGGGTCCATTGGGCCTTATGAGTAGAATACCGTTGGATGCGTGCACTTCTTCTTTTGATGGCGAGTTTTGTTTGTTCAGGTGCAATCGATCATTGCGCGATCGACGTTGACCTCGACCGGGATGGCCGTAAAGAACGCCTGACGGTAGAGGGTGGCGGAGTCGAAGGCGCGCTGGTCGCGATTGGCCCCGGCGGCAAGCGCTGGGAGCTCGACCACCATGTCGTCACCCGCGAGTGTTATTCCCTCGAGTTGTTTGGCCGCCCGGGAATCATGATTCTGCCCTACGGCATGGCCATCCGCTTCTATGAAGCCAGCGGCGGCTGGGGCAGCAAGTGGAACTACGTCGATCTCTATTCCTTTTACACCGCCAGTTGGCAGGGTGGCCTCTTGCAAGCCGACATCGACGGCGACGGGCGACAGGATCTCTTCTGCGGCAACTATTGGATCCAGAGCCCAACCAGTTTTGAGCTGCCCTGGCGGCTCTTTGCCATCAATGCCTTTCACGAACACCCGGTGAGCGCAACAGCGCAATTGCACTGGGACGGCAAGCGGCTCTTATGGGTGGAAAGCCGACGCCCCAAGGGTCGCGTAGTCTGGTTCCGCCCCCCGGAGGACATAAAGCAACTCTGGATCGCCGAGCCTCATCCGCTGAACGAAAAGCTGGACTGCCCGCAGTTGTCTCTCAAAGACGGCCAGCCGGTTATTTCCGCAAGTAAGCGTCGTTGCCGCTGATCCAGTCCTCACGGCGAGGGGTGAAGAGGTCTGTGACGATCGAATCCTCGAGCACATCCACCGAGTGAGGCAAATTCGACGGGATCACCAGCGACTGCCCAGCCCCAAGCGTAATCACCTCACCGCCCATGTGAAAGGCCAGCTTGCCCGTGTGAACCATCGACACCTGCTCGTTGACATGGTGATGTAGCGAAACATGGCCGCCCTGCTTGAGTTCGAGTTGAGCAATCGTCATTCCCTCGGTATGGATCACCCGGCGGGCGAAAAACGGCGTCACTTCTTCAAGGGGGATTTCATTCCAGTCGTAAAGAGTCATAGGCTATAGAAAGTATGCAACGAAGATCCTTCCTCATGCTGGCTGCTCCTCTCCTGGCAGCTGGCGGCAAACCGCTTTTTGACGGCAAGAGTCTGAAGGGCTGGGTCCCCCAGGACGGCAAGCCCCAGCAGTGGACCGTCGAATCTGGCCTGCTCGTAAATGGCCCGGCTGGCAA
>CANGVB010000115.1 GCA_947456995.1 Bryobacteraceae bacterium
AACGACGATTGCTTCATCCACACCCTGGCCAACTACGCCCGCCAGGCCGGTGCAGAAGTCGTCACATATCGCAATGGCTTTGATCTCTCCTTGATCTCTGAAATCAATCCAACTCTGGTTTTGATGAGCCCCGGGCCGGGCCGCCCGGCTGACTTCGGCGTTCCTACCACCGTCCAATACTGCGCTCAGCGCGGCATCCCCGTCTTTGGCGTCTGCCTTGGCTTGCAAGGTATTGTAGAAGCCTTTGGTGGCATCCTCGACGTGCTCGACTATCCGGTACACGGCAAACAATCTGCAGTAAATCACGAAGGCCAGGGCGTCTTCGAAGGTCTACCAAACCCGCTGCTCGTAGGCCGCTACCACTCTCTCTACGCAAGGCGCAGCGCTTTGCCGCCAGAGCTTGAGATTACGGCCCAAACTGCCGACGGCATCATCATGGGAGTTCGCCACAAAGACTTGCCCATTGAAGCCGTCCAGTTCCACCCGGAATCCATGCTCACCCTCGAGGGCAAAGCGGGCCTTAGACTGATCGAAAATGCCATCCGTCTCCTGGCCAAGCCGGCAATTCGCGCTTAAGCTTGGCGTTTTCGCCTTGCTTGGGGCGATTACCTGGGTCTTTTACATTGACCTCTGCAATCTGTATTTTCAGTGCGGCTGCCAAAGTCTTTGGGCGGGCGCGGCGGAGCATTGCAATATTCATCAAAAGGGAATGAAACACTGCCCCATCTGTATGCTTCCCACTCACGAGTATCTTGCGTTGATCGCATTGATCCTCTCCACCCAGGGCTATTTCATTCGGAGGGAAGAATGGCTCTGGGCAATTCTTGCTTTCCCCCTAGTCACGGGGCTGGAAGCACTAGTACTTGGCCTGTATCAGGGTTACTGGAACTGACCCGAACATGGGCGATACTGAAAAGCAATGGAATCTTTCCTACAAGACGTCCTCTTCTATGCAGTTTGCGGCTGGATCGCCTACGTACTCCTGAACGATACCGGCGGCGGCGGCACCCGCAGTCGCGTCCGCTCGGCCGCCTAAGCTCCCCATGACTGACGCCATCATCATCGGTGGCGGCCTCGCCGGCCTCTCCTCCGCAACCGCTCTCGCAAGCCTGGGCCTTCAAGTCCACCTCTTCGAAGCCAAGCCCTTTTTCGGTGGTCGTGCCACTTCATATCCTGCTCCATCCACTAACGGCCCAGGCGAAGAAATCGACAACTGTCAGCACATCCTGCTGAAGTGCTGCGTGAACCTTCTCGCTTTCTATCGCCGTCTTGGCGTCTCCGATTGCATTGATTTCCACCGCGAGTTTTACTTCCTGGAACCAGGCGGCCGCATCTCTCATCTGCGCCGTGGCATCCTCCCCGCCCCGCTACACTTCACCGAAAGCTTCCTGCGTGCGACATACCTCAGTTGGGGTGAAAAGATCGCCCTCGGACGCGCCATGCTCGCCGTCCGTCTGGAGCGTAAAAGCCGTCGCGATCTTGACCAGATCTCCATGCTCGACTGGCTCCGCGAAAAGAACCAACCCCCACGCCTGATTGAACGCTTCTGGCGTCAGGTGCTCGTTAGCGCCATCAACGTCGAGCTAGACCAAATGGCCGCTGCCCACGGTTTTCAAGTGATGTGGCTTGGCTTCATGGCTGCCTCAGACACCTACGAGATGGGCATCCCAAAAGTGCCGCTGGCCCGGCTTTACGGTAACGCGCTTCAGAACTTTACCGGCCACGAGCGCACCACAGTCGAAGCCTTCGATCCAGATCGCGGCGTCCTCGCTGGGGGTGAGTGGCATCAGGCCCGCACCTACATCTCGGCACTGCCTTCTGACCGTGTTGCCAAGCTTGTCCCGCAACTGCCAATCGACTTCGACGCCTTCGAGCCATCCTCGATCACCGGCGTCCATCTCTGGTTTGATCGTCCCGTTACAACGATGCCGCACGGCACGTTGCTAGACCGGCACATCCAGTGGTTCTACAACAAAGGCGAAGGCCGATACCTGATGCTGGTGATCAGCGCCTCAGACGCCCTGCTTAAGATGCAGAGGCAGGAAATCATCGACCTCGCTCTGCGAGAGCTCGCAGAATTTCTCCCCGACGTCGCCACCGCACAACTCACCAAAGCGCACGTCGTGAAGGAACCCAAAGCCACCTTCCGCGCTAAGCCGGGTCTTGAGGCCAAGCGCCCAATGAGCCGCACAAAAATCCCCAACCTCTTCCTCGCCGGAGACTGGACCCGCAGCGGTTGGCCAGCCACCATGGAAGGTGCCGTCCGTAGCGGTTACCTCGCCGCAGAAGCAGCCAGCGCTGCTTTAGGCAAGCCCGCCCGTTTCCTGATCCCCGATCTAGCCTAAACTGTAGATATGACTACCCGCCGTGAAGCCCTCGCCCTTGGCGCATTGCTTGCCATTCCGGCCTTTGCCGACACCCCCATGACCACAATTCGTGTCGAGGTTACCAACGACATCGGCAAGCCGGTAGATCGCGCAGGCGTCATCGTCCGCTTTATCAAAGGCCGCAGCGTCAGCAAGCTCGGCAAGAAAGTCATCAAGAGCTGGGAGATGCGCACCAACTCTGAAGGCTGGGTTAAGATCCCGCCGATTCCGCAGGGCGAAATCCTGGTGCAGGTGATCGCGCGCAACTACCAGACCTTTGGCGGCACCTTTGAAGTAAGCGAAGAAGAGCGCACCATCCAGGTGAAGCTCGCTCCCCCGCAAAAGCAGTTCTCCTCGCACCCCGATCTGCCACCCACCGAGCCAGCGAAAAAGCCCTAGCTCACTGCAGCAATCGCTTCAATCTCAACCCTGACATCACGCGGCAACCGTGCGGCTTCCACCGTCGCCCGCGCAGGTGGCTCTACGCTGAAATACCGCCCGTAGATCTCGTTCACCTTGGCGAAGTCGTTCATGTCCTTCACAAAGATCGTTGTCTTGAGCACTTGCGCGTAGCTGGACCCGCAAGCCGTCAGCACCGCTCCCAGATTCTCAAGCACACGCACGGTCTGCTCTTCAATACCGCCTTCCACCAGCGTTCCGGTGGCGGGATCGAGCGGAATCTGTCCACTCAAATAGGCGATCCCGTTGTGAACGATCGCTTGCGAATAAGGGCCAATCGCCTTGGGCGCGGCTTCAGTTGAGATCACTTTACGCATGTTCAAAACTGTAGCGTACCCGTGAGGTCGCTGACACGCGCTACGTTTTCCTCAGCACAGAATTTTTCGAGCTCGCGTGCGATCCGTGCCGGAGCCTCAGGGTCCCAGAAGGTGGCCGTGCCTACCTCCACTGCGCTTGCCCCCGCGATCAGAAACTCCGCTGCATCCTCACCAGTCGCAATCCCGCCCAGCCCTACTACCGGAATTTTCACCGCCTTAGCCGCTTCATGCACCAGACGCAGAGCAATCGGCTTCACCGCCGGCCCGCTCAAGCCCCCAAAGCCAGCCCCAATCCTCGGCTTGCGTGTACGGGCATCGATTGCGAGGGATATTACCGTGTTGATTAACGAGATAGCGTCGGCACCCGCTGCCTCGGCAGCCTTAGCCAGCGGGTCGATCTTTGCGACGTTGGGAGAGAGCTTCACGATCAGCGGCCGTTTGGTCAGCTTGCGGATCTCCCCCACAAGACCGCCCAGTAATACAGGGTCTGAGGAGAAGAAGATTCCGCCGTGCTTGGTATTCGGACACGAAACGTTCAATTCGTAAGCGGCGATCCCTTCGGCATCTTCGAGCACGCGGATCACTTCGTAGTAGTCCTCAGGGTCGTAGCCAAAGACATTGGCGAAGACCTTTGTCTTATAGTTCCGCAGGCCTGGAAGCTTGGTGCGAACGAATTCGCGCACTCCGATATTCTGCAAACCGATGGAATTCATCATTCCAGACGCGGTTTCCCACAATCTTGGCGGTTTATTGCCCTCAATCGGTGATCGGCTTAAACCTTTCACCACAATTCCACCGATAAGGTTTAGGTCGACTATTTCGGCAAACTCGATGCCATAGGCAAAGGTGCCGGATGCGGCGAGAACAGGGTTGGTTAAGGGAATCCCGCAAAGGGTAGTCGACAGGCGGGACATAGAAGCCATCTTTTCGAAGTCTAACAAAGGTCGGATTCAGTCCCGGCCCTTAGACGAGCTAAGTATTTACCCTGATGGGAATACAAGGCATAAAGTGGCAGACTAAAACTGCCGAAAGACCTTAGAAGGCACTAGAACAAATTCGAGATCTCTTTGCGTAAAAGTACTCAATCCCGATCACTGGCCACCAAATTTTCGATGTTCACATCGGTTTTGGTGTTCTGGGTCATCCTCGTCAATATCGGCTATGACGTACACAACAACACCTTTGACTGGGGCAAGGGCGTTCTCATGTTGGCGATTCTGTTGCTTGTGGGACTCGCGATTGGGCGCTTTACCGTCACTTTGATGGCCAAGCCGCTGCAGAATCTGGCAGCCGGCATGAAGAAGGCGCAGCTCGGGCAGCTCGAAAAAATCCAGGTAAGCCGTACGGGCGACGAAATCCAGTTCGTTGGCGAAGTCTTTAACGAAACGATTCAGGCGCTCAAAGAGCGAGACCGTCAAATCGCCGAACACCGCGAAATGCTGGAAGCGCGCATCCAACAGCGTACTGACGCATTGCGCGAAGCGATGGAGCGAGCACTTGCCGCCAGCCAGGCCAAGAGCGAATTTCTGGCCAACATGTCGCACGAGCTTCGTACCCCGATGAATGGCATCCTCGGCATGCTCGATGTTGTGCTCGAAAGCTCGCTTTCGGGTGAACAGCGTGAAGAACTCGAAACCGCGCAGCGTTGCGCACACTCACTGCTTGCCTTGCTCAATGACATTCTCGATCTATCGAAGATCGAAAGCGGCAAGATGGGGCTTGAGAGAATTCCCTTCCAGTTGAAGTCTGTTGTAAATGAAGCGATCAAGACGCATCAGGTAAGAGCCCGTCAGAAGCGAATCGAACTGGTAGCTGAAGTTGCGCCAGAAGTCGCCGACACGGTGTACGGCGACCCCATGCGCCTGCGTCAGGTCATTGGCAACCTGCTCAGCAATGCCATCAAGTTTACGGAATCCGGCCATGTACGAGTGATCCTGCGCACTGCCATTGACGGCAAAGAAGGCCGCACGGAATTCGACCTGATTGTTGAAGACACAGGCGTAGGGATCCCTGTCGACAAGCTCGACAAGATCTTCGACAAGTTCACACAGGCCGATGGCAGCATCACGCGCCGCTTTGGTGGCACTGGTCTTGGCCTTACCATCACACGCCGCCTCGTCGAAATGTTCGGTGGCCGCATCTGGGTAGAGAGCAACGAAGGTAGCGGCAGCAAGTTCTTTGTCCGCATCCCGCTTGAAGTAGCCCAGAAATCGAAGCGAGCTGTGGTGGAAACCAAGGATAACGGCCCCGAGCGCGTGTCGCTCGATGGCCGCACGCCAGAGATTCTCCTCGTCGAAGACAACGCAGTCAATCAGAAGGTTGTCCTCGCCATTCTTTCAAAACGCGGCTTCCACGTGGACATTGCCGCCAACGGCCTCGAAGCCCTTTCCGCCTTGCAGAAGGGCAAGTACGATCTGGTGCTGATGGATGTGCAGATGCCGTACATGGATGGCATTGAGGCTACGCGCAAGATCCGCTCCGAGTTGCGCCTAACCGATCTGCCGATCATTGCGATGACCGCACACGCCATGACGGGCGACCGTGAGCGTTGCCTCGATGCCGGCATGAACGATTACGCCTCAAAGCCCGTCAATCCGGCCACCCTTGTGCATACGATCATGCGTTACCTGGATGCCAGCGCAGAAGCTGCACCAGTCAAACCCGAACCAGTAGAAGCACCTTTGACCGCAAGCGAGGCTAAGCCAAATCCCGAAGTGGCTCCACTTCAGGCCATTGATCGCAACCTGGCCGCGCGGCTTACCGATAACGACACCAATCTCTTTGAGGGAATGTTGCTGCTCTTCCTGCAAATGGCTCCGGAGCGTCTTGAGAAGATCCAGACAGCAGTGGCTCGCAACGATCGCGCAGCACTAGACCGCGAAGTGCGCAAGATGCGCTCAGCAGCAGAACGGATTGCCGCCGTCAGCGTGGCAGAAAGCGCGATGCGCCTGATGGACGCCGTCGAATCACGGCAGCAGGAAGACATCCAGCAGAGCCTGATGGCGCTGGAGACACAAATTCTTCGCCTCTCGCGCCACTCTTCTGATTCTGCGAAACCAGCCGAAGCCCCCGAACTGGATTCGAAACAGCTTCGGGCTTCTTAGGAGCTGCCGCCACCACCATGCGAACCTTCACGTCGACCTCGCGATAGGGAGACTAGTCAGCGCCAGGAGCGAAACACCCCCAGTCACAAACAACGCCAACTGCAGAAACGCAGCCATCCCCGTCTATCGACACAAGAGCGAAATCCCATAGCCTCAGCCCTCGAGGCCGCGCATCGTTCAGGCAAAAGGATTCACGATCCTCACCCCACCCAAACTGCCCCCCGCATTCAGATCTTCACTCAGCAGCACCTCTGCTCCCCCCAATTTCGCTGCATGAACAATCATCGAATCCCAAAATGATATCCGGTGCAAGCGGTGCAGCTCGATTGCGGAAATCACGTCCAATTCATTGAACCGCACCACTCGCATCCTCGTCATCAACTCCACTTTTTGTTGCGCCACCTCCGGTAAAACCCCAAGCTTCCGGGTCGCCACAGCAAAGTATTCCTGCATCACCTGCAACGAAACTAACGCCTGCCGTGCCAGGACTTTTTCTTGAATCAGACGAATAGCAACGCCTTGCTTTACTGGGTTTGAAGCATCATCGGCATAAACGAAGATATTGCTATCCAAAAAGGCTAAGCCACTCATCGCCGTTCGTGTGCTTCTTCACGATCAAACTTCCAACCCTTCGAGTTCCCCTGCGAAATTCTTGACAGCCGCTCAAACTCCTCCGCATCCCTTGTCGGATCCGTCTTGCCAGCCAGTTCCTCCAGATACTCGCGAACCAGTTGGTTTACACTCGTCCCCAACTGTTCAGCCCGTTTCCGCGCCTTTAGAACCACTTCGTCATTCACAGAAAGCGTCAAGTTCATAAGCACAGTATACGTGCGCACATATTGGTTGTCCATTTATGCGCGAAAGGGTGGAAACCGCTTTATGCCGCTCCCGAGCCTGTCCTGGGTCAATCCACTCGCCTGACCTAAACCGGCTTCCCCTCCACCACACTCACCATCGACGAGGTCGGCGTTACCGAACTCAACTCAAACCCGGACATCTCAAACAGCTTCCGGAACTGCTTCTCAGTCCGCTCAAGCCCACCGGGGAAGGTCATCATCGTCATGTCGAAAGCCTTCGATATCGACGGCTCGTTGCCCTCGGGCACAACACACTCCACCACCAGCAAGCGGCCCCCAGCCGGGATCACCTTCCGGCAATGCCCCAGAATTTGGATGCACTGCTCGTCGGTCCAGTCATGAATGATGTGGCGGAAAAGATAGGCATCTGCACCAGTCGGGACGGTCTCAAAGAAGCTGCCTTCCAGCACCGTGCAGCGGTCAGCCAGCCCACCGGCCTCAAGATTCGCCTTCGCGCGCCCCATCACATGGCCCAGATCAAACAACAACCCACGCATCTCCGGATACCGATTCAGCACCCCGCTGATCAACGATCCATTCCCGCCACCAATATCGGCTAACACCGAAATACCGCTGAAATCATAGGCATCGAGCATGGCCTCGGTCTCATAGCCGTGAATGCTGGTCATGCCTGCATCGAGAATCGGCCCCAATTCCGGATGCTCCCCGACATAGTCAAAGATCGGCTTGCCAAAGACCTTGTCAAAGCCAGGCGTGCCTGTTTTTACTGCATGAAACAGACCATCCCAGCCCGCGAACATGTGATGGAACATCCGCGCACCAGATCGATAAGAGCCAACTGCATCCGTTCGCAGCACAGCCGACAAAGGCGTGTGATCGAAGGTGCCATCCCCCACTGCTCGAAACAATCCCTGGCTGGCCAGAAATCGCATCATGCGGCGCAGGGCCTCTTCATGACAGCCGCTAGCCACCGCCAATTCCGAAACCGGACGGGGTTTGCCCGCCTCAATCTGGTCGGCGATGCCAAGCTCGGCTGCAGTGCAGATGGCCCTGCTTAGCGCAGCTCCGTGCATCAATTCATTCAGTTTGTCGGTCTCTTGCTTCGCCATAGGTGTCTGGCAAGAATATCACGGCGCCGAATGCAGATCAGGGTTGCCAGACCACCGAAAGACAGAATGATTGTGGTTGGCTCGGGCACTTCCGGGCCGCCCCCTTCGGTCTGATTCTCCAGTGTCAGGCGGCCTGTGTAAGTCACCAGATCGTTATAAACAAGACTACCTGCCAGAGTGAAACCCAATGTCGGTGTGGCATTCGTGGCCACACCAGCGCTAACCGGGCCGAAGACCCCGCACGAGTGAACCTGATTCGCTGAGGAAGCCCCCAGGATGGCGCAATCGGTGCCCTGGATCAGGCTGTTCTGATTCGTCAGATTGATGAAGGGGGTGTGGCTGAAGTTGGTAAAGCCGCCCCCGTTGCCCTGTATGTCCTTCAGTGTGCCGCTGAAAGATGAGGTAAGTGTGTTGTACGGCCCGCCAATCGTCCCAAACGAAAGGCTCACGCTGATCGGTGTGAAGCCAGTCTGGTTGAGCGTCAGCACCTCGATCGTCCAGTCAAGCCAGGGGTCTGGATT
>CANGVB010000116.1 GCA_947456995.1 Bryobacteraceae bacterium
TCCACGAAGCCGCCCAGGCGGATGAAGTAGCAGAATCGGTCGACGTGCTTCAGATCCCCGCCTTCCTTTGCCGCCAGACAGACTTGCTGCTCGCCGCAGGCCGCACCGGCAAAATTGTCAACGTCAAAAAGGGTCAGTTCGTTGCCCCCTCAGACATGGGCAATGTCGTCGACAAAATCCGTTCTACCGGCAACAACAACATCATCCTCACCGAACGCGGCTCAAGCTTCGGCTACAACAACCTCGTCGTCGACATGCGCGGCCTCAAGATCATGCGCGATTTCGGCGTGCCGGTAATCTTCGACGCCACACACAGCGTCCAGACTCCCGGCGGGCAAGGCACGACCAGTGGTGGCAACCCGGAATTCATTCCCACACTAGCCAGAGCTGCCACCGCCGCAGGAATCGACGGTGTCTTTATCGAGACGCACGAGAATCCCGCCAAGGCCCTGAGCGACGGCGCCAACGCCCTCCCGCTCGACCAGTTGGCCCCGCTATGGCGTCAGCTCGAAAAGATTCGTGCCGCCCTCAACGATTAGCAACCCAAAAACGTCAGATACTGTGAGTAGATAACTTTATGCGGAATCGTATCCAGCGCAACTCCCGTCGCGGCTTCTCGCTGACAGAACTTCTGATCGTAATCGCGATCATCCTGATCATCGTAGCCGCCGCCCTCCCGCGTCTCACGCGTGCTCGAATGTTCGCTGAAGAAACGGCAGCCATCCGCGCTGTTTCGGTCATGCACACAGCCCAGACCCAGTATTATTCCCAGTTTGGCCGCTATGCTGCCTCTTTGGCAGAACTCGGCCCTCCAGCCAGTGGCGCAGCAGGCCCCAACGGTGCTGACCTTCTTGATCGCGAGCTCGGCGAAGGCCGCAAGGGCGGATACATGTTCGCCATTCAGGGCAACCCGCAAGGCTACATCATCACCGCACAACCAAAACAATTCGGCACCAACGGCAGCCGCACCTTCTACTCCGATCAGACTCAGATCATCCGCAATCGCTTCTCGAACGAGCCGGCAACTCCTCAAGACCCAGAAATCGGCTCCTCCGACAAACCCACCGCAGACAAGAAGTAGCTAGAGTCAGGCCTCACGGCCGTCAATAAGCCTGTGTAGGCACAGCGAGTGCAGTTCTTGATTCAGTTTTTTCAGCAGCACGTCCCCAGCAAGACTTCGAGGCAGCTGTCGATTGTGTCAACCCGCAAGCAAACACCAACAATCAGTGCCTCCCGAAATTCCTCATCGTTGACCAAACACGAATCCGTCAGATCCAGCTCAATTTCCTCGGCAATGCCATTAGCATCAATATCAATTTGGTCGCAGAAAGATTCATCAACGGGGTTGATTCGTTTCGCCGTCCGGGACTCGGGCACAAGCATTCAAGACAGCCAAATCCTCGCTTGGCTTAAAAAACACTTACATATGGAGTCCAACTGGCTGAAGACGGCAATCAGGTACTGACTCTGCTCTAGAATCACCACTTAGACCTCTTCCTCATGGATTGTCAAAGCCAGCTATGGATGGCGATGCAACCACAACGGCCATTCGCTCAAGACCCTCCATAGCCGCCGTGGCAATCATTGCACTCACTGCAAGTGCTCTCGATGGGCTCAGCCTACATCCAGAAATGCCACTTCTTCGTCCAAATCACATATAGGCTTAGCACCAGATTCGTAACCGCATGCACAAAGATCAAGTCCCCCAGGCTCTTGGTCCGCGTCATCCACCAGTTCCAGATGATCCCTGTTAGCAGCCCCACTTCCCAATATGGGCCGTGTTCTACGGCAAACAAAGCAGCTACAATCCAAAATGACTGCCGGTCGCAACTCCCCAACGGCAACTCTTCAAAGTCCTTCTTCACCAGCCAGCGCAGCATCCAGGCCCGCCAGAACAACTCCTCGAGAATCGGCACCATTAATGCCGCGCTGATGGTCCGAAACAACAGCAAAAGAGGGCTAGCCAATTGTTCCGCACTCAGTGATACCTTCACTTCACCCATTACCGAATTCGTAAACAACCAGTGCTGCCGCCAGCCAGGAAAGATCGAATCGGGGGCAATCCACAAAAAGAATGTAGCAATACCAATCGCAAGACTGGGAGCAAAAAAGCGCACCTTGAAATCGAGCACACGACGTGAGAAAAACCAGATCGAAGCGCCCACCACCAGCACCCGGACTGCATACTCCCAGTCACCCAGAAACGCCAGGCTCTTCTGAATCGCCAACATCCCGATAAAGATCAGGAACGGCGCAATATAGGCTACGTTCGGGTTCTGCAACATCAGGGTTTTGCTCCTCGAATCCAGTTCAGGATCGTATTGTACTCAGGCGAATCCTTCTCAAACCGCACTCCACCACCATGTGGCACTGTATTGCTTCCAGCCACGCCTTCACTCTCAGCAGTAGATGTCGGCTTCTTCAGGATCAAACTCTCTTCCGGATTTTCAAGGTTCACCACCCGCAAAGCCGAAGCGACACTATTGCCATCAAAAATCGCGTGGCTCGCATGACATTGCACGCATGCATATCCGTCCTTGCCACGCTTCTCCAGAATCGGCTGCACATAGCCGCGGAAGTAACTCTCATCCGGCCGCTCTGTTGTGCGGCCGCGTGGCCCTTGCTGGCCAGCCATTTTCGGCCGGGGCGGCGCAGCATTGAACGCCTTCAGCACCTCAAGATTCACTTCATTTGCCGGATCCTTCTTTGCCACAGCCACAAGCTGATCCCTGGCTGCTCCAGGCGCACCACTGATCTTGCTCACCGATCCAAACTTCGCATCCCTCGTCATCAGCGTCGCCTGCATCGCCAGCCGCCTCATCTCGGCGTCACTGCTCTCAATCAACGGCAGCAACGCTTTCGCAAACCGCGTATTGCTTTCGCCAAAGAAAACCGTCTGCTCGATATCGTTGCCGATCCGGTTATAGATTACAGGCGAAATCGTATGAGGGTCTGCCTTCAAATCGTAAGTATCCGCGCGCCGCAGGTGATATTCGGTGACGGCGGATAGAAGGCGTTTCCGATTCCCGTCATTCTCGGTTTCCAGAAAGCGCGCGTACTTATCGGCCAGCCGCGCCTCATGCTTCAGCCGTCCGCGAATCACGCGTTCCCGGTCTGCCTCGTTCGACATCAGCGGAACCCAGTTGTTATACATGTACCGGATGTTTTCGTCGCCCAGATTGTAGAGCCCTTCACGAAGATTCCGCTCCACCCAGTCCGACTGCGGCCTCTTGAGCCCGGCAAGAAAGGTATCTTCAATCTTGCCCTTCACCGCCTCATCCGGGCTCCAGAACCACATTTGCCACAGGCCCTTGAGTGCCTGAATTTTCACCGGTTCGCTGGTTGAAGCAGTTTTGGCAATCAGCCCGTCGACAAAACGTGAATCCCGCGCCAACTCGCGAAAATGAGTTGCAAACACTCGCGTCGCACCCCACTCCATCCGTGCATCTTTGCTTGCCAGCGCCGCCAGCAGTACATCGTTACCCTGTCCACGACGGCTCAACACCTGCCTCATGGCCCAGGCTGCAGTCCGTTGCACCAGCTTGCTTGAATCCGCAAGTGCACTCTGGATCAAGTCCAGGTCCTCAACCAGCGCGAGCCTTCCCAACACCTCCACTGCCAATTGCCTCACCAGAACATCTTTACTTTTCACCAGCCCTCGCACACTGGCTAGCACTTCAGCCGAAGGCCGGTCCCAGATCTGCTCAAGCGACAACAACAACTCTTCCCCACCTTCAGGCAACTTGGAGGCAGTAGAACCCCAACCCTTTCTGGCGTCCCCATTCGGGTAGTACGCACTCAATGCCAACACTGCCATTTGTGTTTCACGGAAGGGCGTGCGGAAGTTTTCAAAACTCTGCAAGGGATCAAGCCAGCCTCCAAACTCCTGCTGCCGGCTAAGCAGAAATTTCAAAGCCTTGGCAACCTGTGGGTTCTCCTTGGGTATTCCAGCCGCAGCCAGCGCCCAAACCGCATGCCCCGTCTGAAACTCAACGTCTTTCTCTTTGGCCTCAAACTTCATCGACCATTGGCCGGTGTCCCGCTGCGCGGCCAAAATTTTCTCAGCATTGCGGGCAATCTTCGCCGCATGCTTTACCCGGTCGATCGAGGCCAGTCCCAACGTCTGGTAACAAAGGTCAATCAGATTCTTGTGATCGTCCTGCTCCATCAACTTGGCAATAGCAGGATCCTTCGTCACTTCCCACGCATACCAGGCCACTTCATAGTTACTTACCAGCGGCTGGTTCCCGTTCGTTTCATCTGGCGGCAGGGTAGTGCGCCCATCGTAGTAGAGCTTCAAATACTTCTTCACGCCATCGTGAAAACTCGGCCGCGTCTCTCCGGTAACCTGCTTCTCCATAACATCCATCAGATGCGACATCCGTCCCAGCACATTGGCTGGGGCTGAGATCACACGCGCCCACACAGCCCCATCCTGTTCGAATCCATACAGTGGCCGGGGATTGTTATAGAAGCGTTCCGACATGAATTGCAGCGAACTGCGCAGCTCAATCCCATAGCCCTGACGTGCGGCATACAACTGCCCGCGTTGCGTAAAGTGCGTCACGTGGCAAGCCACACAAAGCGATGTCTCCTGGTGCACATTGGCGACCCTGTCAAACACCCCTCCGCGACGAGGTGTATTCGCATGCCAGCTATCACCAGCCCCCATCAGATAATCGATGCCCGCACGAACCGCCTGCTTCGGGTCCTCAAAAGGTGCCACGTCATAAAGCCGCGTCCTCAATCGATATTCAGGATGATTGGCAACAACACGAACATAATAGTCGCCAGCCTCCCGCAACACTCGAGTCGTATACTTGTTTCCTGGCAGGGCCTGCACCTCATGCGGAATTGAGACAGGGTCTTCACCGTCGGTGTACAAAACTGTTTTGCCACCCACGACACGAAACACAGACACATCCACTGGCAGATTGTCGCGTTCCATCAACTCCACCTGAAAGCCCACCAGCTTTGGTTTTCCGCCATCAAAGCGAAAACGATACCAATCTTCGTCACCCTTCTCAAATTCAGTTAGGGGCTTTCCGCGCTTGCGGCTTGGTGCGGGCAGATAGGCACTATCGTCTCCACTCCCAAGCATCACTCTTCCAAGTGATAACTGGGTTGCAGAAGTCCATTCATTATTCGGCTCAAGTTCCAGCTGCCGCGTCTCACCGTAATCATGCACCACAACCTTCGCTAAACCGACCGGCTGCAAATTGTATCGGCAGTCCTTAGAAGGTTGATGAATGAATGACCAGTCCCGGTCCCCAGGATGCAGGGTCTTCTCAAGACGCACGTCCCCGCATCGAAAAACAAAGGGCGTCTCCTTAGCGAATGAGCCTGAGATCAAGACCGAATAACTACGCGAAGCACGAAATTGTGCCCCTGAAACGGCAAGCTGGCCCCACAGGGAGCCAGCTAGCAACATTAGTACCGAAAACTTCACTCTAATAGCTTAACCGCACTTGGCAAGCAATTCGCGAATCTTCTGCTCGTCCTGTTTCGGTGGGGCCTTGGTGAGTGCCATTTGCGCCGACTTCTTGGCATTCATCCTGTCGCCTTTCTGGTAGTAAGCCATCGCAAGGTGATAGTGAAAAATATAACGGTTGGGATCCTTTTTCACAATGTCGGTGAAGATGTTGATCGCCTGATCTGAAAGATTCTTCTTGATGTAGATCAGTCCAAGCGTATCGGAGATATCGATATTGGCAGGTACTTTCTGCTTTGCGCGTTCGGCATAGCTAAGAGCCACATCGAGATCTGATCCCTGATCGGCCATGATCATGGCAAGGTTATTCAGAGCAAGCACATTGCCTGGATCCATCTTTACAATCTGCTCATAGATTGGCTTCGATTCAACTACTTTGCCCTGTTTGTCGTAGATCATTGCAAGGTTCAGGGGGGCCAACGGGTCGTTGGGCAGCAGAGTGCCAGCTTGCTTGAAGTACTTGATGGCATTCGCGTCATCGCCCATGCGCTTGTGTACCTCAGCAAGTCTAACCACAACGGAGGCATCCTTCGGATTTGCCGCCAAAAGCTTCATGAACTCAGGCAGTGCCCGTTCATAGTTACCAACTCGTACCGCCGTATTTGCCAGTGCGTTCCGAATGTCATTGCGATCTGGTGTCTTGGCCAATTCAGCTTCAATCGTCTTGACTGCGATATCGCCCTTGCCAAGCTGCAAGTAGGTTTCTACAGTTCCCAACAGGCCTCGCGTATCGCTGGGATTTGCCTTCATCATGCGATCAAAAGTGACTTGCGCCTTATCTTTTTGATTCGTATCCAGTTGAATTCGAGCCGTCATGTAAAGCGCGTCGCCCATGTTCGGGTAGCGGGTAAGAATCATGTCGAGATCCTTTTGCGCAGCGGCAAAATCCTGCGTCCCGTAAAGAGCAGTTGCCCTCAGAAGACGCCCTCTGACCTCGTTCGGGTCATAGGCCAATACAGCATTGGCATACTCAAGCGCCTTGCCAAATTCCTGCTTCTGCAGATGGATCTGTGCAATCAGCAGCTTTGCCATCTGGAAGTCAGGCCTTAGCTTCAAGGCTTCCTGCAACTGTACCCGTGCCTGGTCTGCATCGCCACGCGACAAAAGCGCCTTGGCCAGATTCATTCGCATCACGTGGTTCTGCGGCGCGCGAGAAATGGCTGACTGCAAATCGGTCACAGCCGTGTCCACTTGATCCTTGGTACCGCTCTGTAGCAGCAGGCTCGCGCGAATAGCCAGCGCATCGTTATCCTTCGGGTCTTCCTTCAGAATTTCTTCTACAAGCCGGACGGCATCCGTCTTCTTGTTCATGAAGATGTAGGTTTCTACGATGCGCTTCTGGTAGTCATGCTTTTTGTCTGCGACTTCTTTCGCGCCTTCTTCAAACTGCTTCATGGCGCGCTCAAAATCGCGAATCTTGAAATAGAAATCTCCAACCAGCATTCGGGGTTGGTCAATCAGCTTTGTGCTTTTACCGATCGCAAGAATCTCGTCTAAAACCACCTGCATCTTGTCGTACTGCTTGGCGGCAAAGTAGTGGGCTGCAAGTTGGGCTTTGAGAACAGGCTGCTTGGGAAGAGCCGCGATTTTTCGCTTCAATACTTCCTCGGCCTGAGGGATCATTTCCTTCTTGGCATACTCGGCATAAAGGACGTCATAGTTGGAGGCATTCTCTTTGTCAGCCGCCATTGCCTTGTTGATGTACGCGATTGCTTCTTCAGTCTGCCCGTCCTGCATTAACACTTGAAACAGTACTGTCGACAGTTCTTTTTGAAACGGCTTGGTTTTGTCTGCAAGCTGCAAATCTTCAAGCGCACCCTTCAAGTCGTTGTCGGCAAGCTTCAGGATGCCGCGCAACCGAAGACCATCAAATCCCTTGGGGTCCTTGTCCAACAAACGCTTCGAGATGGTTTCAATTTCCTTGAGAATGTTCTTTGGCTTGGATTCGCTCTTTGAATAGATAGCCAAATAGATTTCCGCCAGCTTCGAGGCTGCTTCCGTATTATTCTGGTCCAGCTCTACGCATCGCTGGTAAGCACGCAAGGCATCCATCGGGCTACCGCGCTTCAATTCGGCATTGCCCAGCTGATAGTAGGCTTGTGCGAATCGTGCATCTTTTTGGAGGGCACGCTTATAGAAAATAATCGCTTCCCGGTATTTCTCATTCTTGAAATAGCGGTCACCGGTCTCTAAGTACTTTTGGCGAGCAACCTTGGGATCGCTGTCACAACCGGTAAAGGCGAGGGCCAAGACGCCCACTGCGGCAAGTTTCAGAATATTCATCACGATTTGCACCTGTTTGGATTCCTTATCATCATACCCTGCCTTGTACCGGCACTAAACAGAACCATTGGTACTAAATCGTTCTACGGCTGTAAGAATCCCCCACGAGCTCCGTCCTGATCAGTAGAGAGAAAACGAGACAACGATGATTACCCTGGCACTTCCCGCAAATCAGATGGATCATACACCTATGGTCAATGCTGATTTTGAGCGCGTGTATCGCGAATCAAGCGATGCCGTATATCGCTCTGCCTTTCGCATCCTGGGCAACTCCGAAGATGCCGAGGATGTCCTCCAAACAGTGTTTTTGCGTTTTCTTCGCCGAGACCTCTCCCTTGGAATCGTCGATAAACCCGAGCCCTACCTGCGCCGCGCTGCTGTCAACGCTGCCGTAGATCTCATCCGCAACCGCAAAAACAAGGCTGCATCCATCGAAGACCTCGCCCACGAACCCTCCCGCAAGGCACAGCAGGAGCTCAGTTCCCGCCTCCGCGATGCCCTCTCCCGCATCGACCCCAAGTGGGCAGAAATCTTCTTGCTTCGATACGTCGAAGGCTACGGCAACAAGGAAATTGCCGAATTCCTCGACACCTCACAAACCATGATCGCCGTCACTCTCTTCCGCGCACGGCAAAAACTCCAAAACGAAATTCGACTCGAATCCGGCTCTCTCGCACTGTAAACGACTCCACTCTAAAGGCAAAAGCAATGGACCACAAAAACAAACAGATCAATCTCGACGACGCTACCAGCGCGATGAAGCAAAACGAGCCCACCGCAGAACAAACCCGTTCGGCAACGGCCCGCGTGTTCTCCGCTCTCCAGTCAGAACCTGCTTCGATCATTCCAGACCGCCTCCGCAACGAGGCTGACTTCTCGGCCCTCCTTCA
>CANGVB010000117.1 GCA_947456995.1 Bryobacteraceae bacterium
CACTTCCATCCAATCGACTCGAGGGAAGGCTGCTCTTGTATTTGCCAAGCGAGAACGTTTCGGATGGAGCATCGAGGTATGCATCTAAAGGATTCTTTGATGCAGACGATTGTCCGCCGTGGGACTCATGGCTTCAATATTCAAACCGCACTTTGGTTAGTTGGGTGCCTGCAGTGCTTGTGCCGCTGGCGCAAGCAGGCATTGATGCCAATCCAGTCGAATGCATCCAGTGGGCTGAATGACCACTGGGAGCTTTTGGCTGATCGGATGAGGACGATCTGGTTGGATTGACGGGCTTCTTGGCATGGGCAGGAAGTTGGAATCCCCACCCTTACGGATGGGGTTGGGCGTAACCAAGGCCGCCGACCGAACACGGGGGACACTGGACTCGCAGTCGCTTTGGATCTTCGCTGGGGCACTCTTCACACTCGTTTTTGTCCCTGGACTCTAGCGCTGGATAGTGATGATCGCTGCGGCTGCGCGGGCGTTATTTGTCTCGTCTGATTCGCTTACCTGATTCTGGTCGTCCACGATTGCGCCGAAGTAGTAGCGGCCTGGTGTGAGCGTTGCCGGGAAGAGTAGCGGGCCGGCACAGCCGCTGTTGGCGCCTGCAGCGAGAGCTGTATAAGCACAGGTGCCAATCAGGATGTCGGTTGCAGTGATGGTTGCGTCGGTGGAGAGATAGTAACCCAAGCGGAAAGCTCCGGCATTGGCCGCGCCCTGGTTGAGGATTGCCGTTGTGATGTTGGGCCGATCTCCAAGGGTGACCGTTGTAGGCGCGAGGACGGAGGTGACCGTGAGATCTGGTGCCGGAGCTCTCGAGATCACGATCTGATTGGGAGCAAGGGCGGTGTTGTTGTTCTCGTCGGATTCGCTCACCTGTTGGGTGTCATCGGCGAAGGCACCCACAGAGTAAGTGCCCGGAGCAAGAGTGGCAGGAAGCGTAATGTTGCCGCTGCAGGTGGCGGTGGCATCCACGGCCAGGCTGGGGAAATTGCAGGTTGCGACCTGGATATCCGAACGTGTGATCACGGAGTCGATCGACAGGTAAATGCCCAGCCGGAAGGCAGTGGCGGCCCCCGTGCCTTGATTCATCACTTGTACGGACAGGCGTACCGGTTGTCCTGCGGTGCCTGTGGCAGGCGCAGCTCCATCAGTGATGGTAAGGTCGGGCAGGGTTTGCCGCCCAATCACGAGGCGGTCAGGATTGACACCGACGTTGTTGGTTTCGTCGGTCTCCGGGACCTGATTCAAGTCGTCGACAATCGCGCCCCCGTAATACTGGCCCAGAGCCAGCGTTGCCGGGATCGTAACCACTGCGGAGCAGGTTGCCCTGGCGCCTGCTGCGAGAGATGGAATGCTGCATGTGCCGAGCCGCGTGTCGGCGGTTGTCAATGCGGAACGGAGCGAGATATAGAATCCTACGCGGAAGGCAGAAGCCGCGCCCGAGCCCTGATTGGTGACTTCGACAGATACTGAGATGCTCTGCCCGGGCGAGGCGCTGGTGGGCCCTCTGCCGTCGGAGACAAGCAGGTCGGCCGGGGGCGCAGGGCGGACGGTAATGCGACTGGCGGCAATCGCGATGTTGTTGATCTTGTTGATTTCGGCAATTTGATCGGTGTCGTCGGCGATGGCACCGACGAAGTAATCGCCAGTGCGCAACGCGGCCGGAATGGCGGCTGTAACGCTGCAGGAGATGTTGCCGCGAGCGGGCAGGCTTGTGTAGTTGCAGGTGCCGACGCGGGTGTCGGCAGACGTGATGGTGGTGTTGCCGCTCAGGTAAAGGCCCACGCGGAAGGCTCCCGCTGCGACCGAGCCTGGGTTGCGCAGATTGGCGGAGAGGGTGACGGTTTGTCCGGCAGTTGCCGTTGTGGGGCCAGTGACCGAGACAACCGAAAGATCGGTGTTTGCTTCTGACCGGAGCGGGGTTCCGATGATGCGCAGCTTTACCTGCTTCAGGATGCCGGTATTCCCATTTTCGTCGCTGTCATTGACAGTCACTTTCCAAACGCCACGGCTCGACTCACCCCAGTGACGAGTCGATGTGAAGCGGTAGCTCTCAAAGTTGGCGCCTTTGTCTTTGGAACGGTTTTCGGCCGTGCTGACCATGCCGGAGGGGCTGACGATCTCAAAGCTGAGATCAGCGCGTAGGGGATGATCGGCATCGACGATGAGCTCTACGTGCTCGACACGTAAGGCCTTCTCGGCGCTGGTATCGATCTCTGCTACTGCGCCATCTTCGGCCCCCTCCGGGATATCAACGGGGCCCTCGACAGTTAGTTCGAATTCCTCGGTGTCCGGGAGGTTCTTCCACACGCCAGATAGTTCCACCGCGCCGTTTACGTTGAGCAGGCCGGTGCCGAAGGAATGGCTGAAGGGGAAGCCGGCGGCGTTGGTAGCAAATTCGTCGCCGTCTTTCAATTGGTCTCGACGGGCGGTGCGCATCAGGACTTCCTTCACATCGCGGTAGCCGAGATTGGGATTGCGTTCGAGCATGAGGGCAACGGCGCCGCTTACCTGCGGAGCGGCTGCTGAGGTGCCATTGAAGCCGTCGGTGTAGTTCACTGGTGCGGTTGAGGTTGGGGCGTTCTCACGCAGAAGCTGGAATGCTTCCTCGCCCATGTTGTTGGTGGTCCACATCTGCTCAGGCGGAGCCATCTCACCACCCAAGGCGCAGAGTGCCAAGCCCATGCCGCTTTCACTATAAGAGCTTTGCTCGCCCTTTTTGTTTACTGCGCAAACTTGAATGGCATAGCGCGAACTGGAGAATTCGTCAAAGCTTGCGTTGTCATCTTCGACGCGTCCGTTGCCGGCGGAAATGACATAGACGATTCCGCGGCCGTCTCGCCCGAGGCTGGCGCCGGTAAGCAATGCGTTCTGCTGAAACTCGGACATACGACCGGTTGCTGCGCCGTCGTCACTGGGCCCCCAACTGTTGCTCGAGATGTGTGTAGTGATTCCCTCTGGCTGCCATAAGAGCGCCTCTGCGGCTGCGTCATCGGGGGCGTCTTCGCCAATGAGGCGCAAGCCCATCAGGCGTGCTGCCGGGGCCACACCGACGACGCCGAGATTGTTGAAGCCGCGGGCGGCGATCAGGCCGGCGCAACTTGTGCCGTGGCTATCGTCGGCCGACTGGGGTGTTGGGTCGTTTGGAGGCCCGCCGAGGAAATTGCGATGGTAGTTGCCTTCGAGTGGGTAGACGTTGTCAACGAAGTCTTCATGGTCTACATACAAACCATCGTCGACCACGGCGATGTTGATGCCGCGGCCTGTGAGGGTGTCCCAGGTGTTGCCCATCGCCAGGTTGACGCCCTGCGTGGCGAGATGCCATTGATTGGGAAAGAGCGGGTCGTTGACAGGCCGAGCGAGCGCCTGTTTTTTGGAGAGGATGCGCGAGAATACCGGAGAGAATTCGATGCCTCCTCGGGCGGCCAGCCACTCGATTGCGGCAAGGGCTGAAAACTCGTCCGGATAGGTGACAATCGTCCAGCCCTCGATGAGGCTCCTGGTTCGGCTGAGGGGTGCAGTTGGCTGGATTGACTCCCAATCCTGTTCAGTGGCGAGGCGAATGTGGACGCGGGGAGTGACGATTCTTATTGCGGATCGGAGCCGGGCCTCGCGTGCGGAAGGCTCCATCGCGTCAAGGCGATCCTGGGGCGGGAGCTCCTGGAGGTCGTAGAAGACAGGGGCAAGGACTGCGCCGGCAGGCACCTGCAAGCCTGGAAGCATCCGGGGTCTTGCTCCTGCCCCTTTAAGGATCATTGAACCCGCGCTGAGCTTGTTGACAGAATCGGAGGTCCTTACAGAAGCGAGACGCCTTGACAGGGCCTTGACGCTATTGGCATCAGCAGCGCGAAGGTAGACCTCATCGGGAGAAAGACGGTAGCGGAGCTGTTTTCCCCCGCTGGAGAAGCGAAACTCAGTTTGAGCTAAGCCGGACATCGTCAAAAGCAAAACACAAGAAAAACGGACAAGAAAACCAGAAGAATACATGGGCAAAACATCTAGGATAACCGTGTTGATGGTCTTCTGGAGAAGAGATCAACAGACTGAACTAGCGCATGTTTTCTTTGAGCCACTCGACCATCTTTTTCTTGTAGGCCTGGAAGGCTGGGTTTTTCTCCCAGGGGCCGACGCCGTGGGGTGCACCTTCTACGGTTAGAACTTCGCAGACGGCGCCTTTTAAACGCATCTCGGAACACATTCTGGGGCTGTGGGGGAATGGGACCTGCTCATCCTTGGTGCCGTGGATGAAGAGGTAGGGGGGCATGTCCTTCTTTACGTAGGTCATGGCGGAGGCGGCTTTGAGTTCGGTTAGACCGATCCAGGAGGTGGCTCCTTCGCTTAGCTTGCCTAGCTGGTCGCGATGGTACTCCCAATCGGTGACGCCGTAGAAATCAACTACTGCTCTGGGGCGGAGTTTGCCTTTGGCGGTGGCTCCGTAGTAGGCGACGATGGTGCCGCCGGCGGATTCGCCCATGATGGCGATTCGCTTGGTGTCGATGTTGTATTCTTTGGCGTTCTTGAGGACAAATTCGAAGGCGGCTTTGAGGTCTTCGATTGGGGCTGGGAATTGATAATTGGGGGCTAGACGGTAGTTGATTGAGAACCAGGCGAAGCCTGCTTCTGTTAGTGGCGGGAAAAGGGGTGGGACGTAAGTTTGTTTGTCGCCACGGACGAAGCCGCCGCCGTGGACGATGATGACTGCAGGGTGGGGGCCTTTGCCTTCGGGGATCGAGGCGTCGAGGGTGAGGGGCAGGCCGCCGGGGCTGGAGAAGGTGATGTCTCGCTTGAGGTCTGCAGCAAAGGCTGAGAGACCAATCAGAGCAGCAATCCAAAACATAAGGGGCACCTCTTTCGTGGTGCCCCTTATGTTAGCTATTCCTGACCGCCAGCGCTAGATGGTGGCGGGCCATCGCGGCGGGCGGGTTGTGGCTTCGGCATGGGCTTGCGGGGGAGCAGACTGTCTTTGTTGGCTGCGTGGTAGGCGAAGCTGGCCATGATGGCTGAGATCTGAACGAGGTCGGACTTGGGGACGCGGTCCATTGTGTCCATGTTGGAGTGATGGGTGCGCTGCATGTAGTCGAGCGGATCCTGGATGAACTGGAAGCCGGGGACGCCGACGGCATCGAAGGACTGGTGGTCTGTGCCGCCGGTGTTGCGGTTGGTTACGGTGGAGGCGCCGAGGTCGGCGAAGGGGGCGAGCCAGCTGGCGAAGGTGTTCTTCACCATGTCGTTGCCCTGAGTGTAGATGCCGCGGATTTTGCCGGAGCCGTTGTCGATGTTGAAGTAGGCCGTGATCTTGGAGTGTTCTGCCTTGGGCTTCATGTCGGCGGGGTCTGCGAGATGGTCCTTGACGTAGGCGCGGGAGCCGATGAGGCCTTGCTCTTCGGCTGACCAGAAGCCGAGGCGGATGCTGCGTTGGGTCTTGAGGCCAAGGGCCTTGATGATGCGGGCGGCTTCCATCATGACGGCTACGCCGGTGGCGTTGTCGGTTGCGCCGGTGGCGCCTTGCCAACTGTCGAGGTGACCGCCGAGGAGGACGTATTCGTCTTTCTTGGTGGTGCCAGGAATTTCAGCGACCACGTTGAAAGTCTTGGTGGATTCGTCGTAGAACTTGGCTTCGATGTCGAATTCCAGCTTGACGGGGATTTTCTTTTCGAGGAGGCGCAGGACGCGGTTGTAGTTTTCTGCGGCGATTGCGACTGAAGCAGGGGGGACGGGTTTGCCCTTCTGGTAGGGGCCGCCGGAGCTACCGAAGACGGCTCCACCGTCGCCATCGTAGCTGGTCTTGACGACGGCGAGGACGCCTTCATCGTTGAGGAACTGATTGACCTTGTCGCGGAAGGCCATCATCTGTTCGCGGTTCATGCCACCTGCTGCGCCGCCGGGGCGACCGAAGGGGGCGGCACCTGGCTCTGGGGCTTCGGTCATCTTGGCGAGATCTTCGGCGGTGTAGCGCTTGCCGTAGGGCTTGTCGGGCATGGTGAGGGTGCGGGGCGGATCGACTAGTACGATCATGCCCTTGAGCTTGCCCTTCCACTTGTCGAGGTCGGCTTGGGTGCGGAGGGGAGCGTGGATGGCTTCGCCACGGACGGGGCCGCTAGTGCCGGGAGTCCATGCGAGGGGGAAGCCGATGAGTTCGGAGTAGGCGGGCTCGATCATGTGACCGGAGTATTTGGAATGCTGCCAGCCGCGGCCGAATTCGAAGTCTTCGTATTTGACGTCGGTGATGCCGTGCTCGTTGAGACGCTTCTTGATGTAGTCGGCAGCCTTCTTGTAGCCGGGGGAGCCGGAGATGCGGGGGCCGTTGACGTCGCAGAGGTAGAACATGGTGTCCATGACCTGCGAGTTGTTGAAGGCTTCGTTCTTGATCTGGTGAATCACGTTCAGGTCTACGTTTTCGATGCCCTGGGCTGCCAAGGTAAAGGCAGTTGGAGCGGCGAAGGGGAGAGCCGAGAGAGAAAGGAAGTTGCGTCTGCGCATAGGGTTAAGGCGAGTTTAGCAATGGTGAGGGGACGGTTACAATAAAGAGGCTCAATTGAAAATTACAATCTCCAAGGAAAACTACCTCAAAGCCATCGCTGAGGCTGAGAGTGAAGGCGAACTCGTTATTGCAGCGACGCTGGCACGGTGGCTGAAGGTGAGTGCGCCTGCGGTGACGATGGCGTTGCGGCGTCTGAAGCGGGACAAGCTGATTCAGGTAGATGAGTTGGGTGTGATTCATCTGACGACTGAAGGGGCAGAGATTGCGCACCGGCTGATCCGACGGCATCATTTGATTGAACGGATGCTGACTGAAGTGTTTGGCATGGACTGGTACCGGGTGCATGATGAGGCGGAACAGTTGGAGCATGCGGTGAGTGCGGAGTTTGAGAAGAAGCTGATTGAGAAGCTGGGTGGGGGTGCGATGGGTCTTGATTCGGCTAAGGACCGGCGGGAGATGGGTTGGATTCCGTTGTCGGAGCTGGAGCCTGGTGCGGCAGGACAGGTGGAGAGTGCTTTTGAGCGGGATCGGGATTTGCTGGAGTATTTGAATTCTCTGGGGATTCGCCCGCAGGCTTCGCTTAAGATGGTGGCCGTGAATGTGGATCAGACCGTGACGCTGGATATTGCCGGGCAGATGGTTCCGCTGGGGCATACGGCAGCGTCGAAAGTGTGGGTAGCGAAATCATGATGAAGCGCCGTGAGTTGTTGCTGGCTGCGCCGGCATTGTTGGCTGCTAAGCCTTTTGGCTTGCCGATTGGGATTAACCTGTTTACGGTTCGTACGCCGCTGGCGACCAAGCCGGCTGAGACTTATAAGGCGCTGGCCTCGATTGGGATCAAGACGCTTGAGGTGCGGCCGGTGCATTTGATGCAGCATTCGGCGATGATTGCCGATGCGGGGCTGAAGCCGGTGCATATGTTTGTCGAATCGGCAACGATTACGGGGGCCTGGGAGGAGTGGAAGTCTTATTCGGCTGGTATGGCGGCAAGGTTTAAGATGCCGGTGCCGCCGGCGAATGCTGCCCAGCCCAAGCTCGAAGACATGATTGAGCTTGCCAAGAAGCATGGCTTGCAACGGATCGGGACTAGTATGTTGTTGCCGGGCGAGCGTGGTGGGGCGATTGCGTCGATCAACAAGGCTTCGGAGAAGTGTGCAGCGGCTGGGCTGGAGCTTTACTATCACAACCACGCTTATGAGTTTGACGGTAAGCCGGGTGAGCGGTATCTGGATTTGCTGCGGAAGGAATTAGACCCTCGGGTGCGGCTGGAGCTGGATGTATTTTGGGCGGCGATCAAGGGTAATGATGCGGCTGATGTTTTGAAGGCCTGGAAGGGCCGGGTGAAGTCTGTACACTTAAAGGATATTGCGCCGGATGCGAAGCCAGCGGCCAGTGAGACGGAAGTGCCGCCTTCGGCTTTTCGGGAGATCGGGAAGGGGCGGCTGGACTTCAAATCGATTTTGAAGGCAGCGAAGAAGGCTGGGGTGGAGCATTACCTGATTGAGCTGGATCACTCGCCGGGGGACCCGCTGGTGAGTGTTAAGAACTGCTTTGATTATTTACGTCGCGTAGAGCTTTAACGGTACGGCCGAGGCCTTCTTCGAGGCCGATTGTGGGTTGCCAGTTGAGTGTGCGTTTGGCTTTGGAGATGTCGGGCTGACGCCGGGTGGGGTCGTTTTCCGGGAGCGGGTGGAATTCAAGCGGGCTGGTGGTGCCCAGGAGGCGCTGGATTCGTTCTGCGAATTCGAGGAGGGTGATTTCTTCCGGGTTGCCGAGGTTGACTGGTTCGCGCTCTTCGCTGAGCATGAGGCGGCAGAGGCCGTCGACTAGGTCGTCTACGTAGCAGAAGCTGCGGGTTTGGGTGCCGTCTCCGAAGACGGTGAGGGGGAGGCCTTTGAGGGCCTGAGAGAGGAAGGCTGGGACGACGCGGCCGTCGTCGAGTTTCATGCGGGGCCCGTAGGTGTTGAAGATTCTGGCGATGTTGGTGCGGAGGCCGAATTTGCGGTGGTAGGCCATGGTGATGGCTTCAGCAAATCGTTTCGATTCGTCGTAGCAACTCCTTGGGCCGATTGGATTTACGTTACCCCAGTAGGTTTCTTTCTGGGGGTGCTCGAGAGGGTCGCCGTAACACTCGCTGGTGGAGGTGAGGAGGAAAC
>CANGVB010000118.1 GCA_947456995.1 Bryobacteraceae bacterium
AGCACATGTCTCAATACTCACCCTGCCAAAACGAATCTCTTCTCTGGGACAACTCCGGCCAAGAGAAGAGATTCGTTTTGGCAGGGTGAGTATTGAGACTGCTCGACAACTGCTCAAGCGTCAAGTCGAGTGGTGGGATCTTCAGGGATAAGTTTCGGCCATGCTCATTAATTGCGATTTGGGTGAAAGCGAGTTGATGGCTGCCGATGGAAGGCAGCAGCGCATCTTGTCGATGATTCAGTTGGCCAATGTTTGCTGTGGAGAACACGCTGGTAGCCGCGATCTCACAAAACTCACAATGCGCCAATGCTTTGATGCCAAAGTGAAGACGGGCGCTCACCCTGGATACCCGGATCCAGAGCATTTCGGAAGACGGCCCCTTTTTGGCGTCGAATATGATGCGCAGCAAATTAGTGAGTTGGTTTCAGCCCAGGTTGCCTTTGCGAAAGAAGCGGCTGAAGAGGCAGGACTCGCGCTCTATCATGTAAAACCGCACGGTGCTCTTTACAACGAAGCAGCCGAGAACGGCGAAGTTGCCGAGGCCATCGCCAAAGGTGTGCGCAAGGTTCTCAGGGATGTCTTTCTTGTTGGCTTGGCGAAGAGTGTGATGGTGGGGGTGTTTCGGCGTCAGGGATTTGTCGTGCTTCGAGAAGCCTTCGCCGATCGAAGGTATACGGCAGAAGGGCTTCTGGTGCCACGCAGCTCTCCTGATGCGCTGATCCACGATCCTGAGGAAGCTCATCGTCAAATGCTGCAGCTGAAACGCTTCAGTGACACCATTTGCGTACACAGCGATTCACCGAACTCCCTGCAAATGCTCAAGGCTCTCAACTAGACTGGATTGAGATCTACCACCTTGGCATCGGGCCCAAACTTCATGCAGGAGACGATGCCGTTGCGGCAACCCTTCTTGCTTTTGTACATTTCGCTTTTGCCAATCACTTCACCGTTCTTGGCCAGCAGCACAAAATAGGGTTCCTTCTTCTTGGATGCACGGGTTTCGTATTGCCGCTCGGCACCAGCATTCCGCTGAACGCTTTCCACGCCAGACATCGCGGATTTCTTCTCGTCGTAAACTTCACTGCTCAAGATGTACTTTCCATTGGGAGCCTTGAGGTTGAAGACGAATCCACTTTTTGTTTTTTTAACTTCGAATTTGGCGGCCATGCGGCTGAGTATACATGATGCTACATTACGAATCCATGACTGACAACGCCAACGAATCAAGCTAGCCTAGGACCCATGCGACATTGGCGCACAAAGATTTTTGCGGCTTCCTGGTTGCTCTACGCGGCCTACTATTTCTGCCGTAAGAACTTCAGCGTTGTGATGCCGGCGATGGCGGAGGTGAATCGTCTAAGCGCCTTTGATCTTGCTCACCTTGTTTTCGCGTACAGTCTGCTTTACTCTCTGGGACAATTTCTGGCAGGCATTCTCACCGATCGATTCGGCGGCCGAAAAGTTGCCGCTGCCGGAGCCTTTATCTCGGTTGGAGCCAATCTGTTGATGACCTGGACGACAGGCTATTGGGGCCTGATCTTTCTGCAGATTCTCAATGGCGTGGGTCAAGGCTGCGGATGGTCGGCCATTCTCAAATTGATCGGCACCTGGTTTCGCAGGAGTGAGCGCGGCGTGGTGTTGTCCTGGTGGGGAACCAGCTATGTACTGGGGGGCTTTATCGCAACCGGCTTTGCCACCTACGTTGCCACCTCTATTCCAATCGTTGACGGCCTGGGCTATCGGAATGCATTTCTGATTCCCGCCCTTGTGCTTTGCTGCATCACATTGCTCTTTCTCTCGATTACGAGGGAGCGCATTGCGGGACCGGCTGTGGCCAGCAACGAGAAGTCCGAGGGCTTTCGATTCAGCGAAATGTTTGCAGTGCTTCGCTATCGCGATGTACAGGTGATCTCCACTTCCTACTTCCTGCTCAAGACCACCAGATATTCATTGCTGTATTGGCTGCCGTTTTATCTGGTTCAGGGGCTTGGCTACACCAAAGAACT
This sequence comes from Bryobacteraceae bacterium, assembly GCA_947456995.1. Classification (GTDB taxonomy): domain Bacteria; phylum Acidobacteriota; class Terriglobia; order Bryobacterales; family Bryobacteraceae; genus Bryobacter. The sequence goes on from CANGVB010000118.1 coordinate 2,007, forward strand.
GGCTGGCTACAGTGCCTCAGTTTTTGAGCTGGCTGGTGCTCTGGGGCCACTGCTTGCCGGCTATTGTTCAGACCGTTTCTTTAGCAGCAGAAGACATCCCGTCGGTGTGGTGATGCTGGTGCTACTGGCGGTCGCGTTCTTTGCCCATCCTTACCTGAGCCAGCAGGGACAAAATGGAGTTCTGCTGAGCATTTCGCTGATGGGCATCTTCATTTACGGTACTGATTTGCTGATTGGCGGCGCTGCTGCCATGGAGGCTGTACCTGCGAACCTGATGGCAAGGGCGATGGGTACGGTGAACTGTATTGGCTCGATGGGACAACTGGTTTCCAGCTACGTCGTTGCCGTATTTGTGCAGTGGTTCGGGTGGGACAAACTCTTCTTGTTCTTTGTTGGATGTGCGTTGCTGGCAGCCGCACTACTGGCTACGCGAATGCCGAAGGCGGCCAAGTCGAAATCGTTGTCGCAAAGCCCGGAATTGGCCTCTTAGGCGCCAATCGGCCAGTATTTCCCGATCGCGAGCCTTAACGCCGGCCATTCTCCGCGATCATATCTGCCCTTCATTTCAGCAAGAAAGACCATGAGTGCAATGACAATTGCGGAAAGCATCATGGTTTGACCGAGCGACAGCGTCTCTTTCCAGTATCCGAGCCATCTGCCGTAGACAAGCTCAATGTGCAGCCAGTAGACGGGCAAACTGTGTTGGCCGAGCGTCGCAATCCAGCTCCAGCGGCCAGTCTGAAACGTCATCCAGAGAAAACCAACGCCAGCCAGGACCATCACAATTCCGGTCTTGATCAGAATCAGGCCCGGCCCGTCCAACCAGAAGTCACTCTTCTGGTACAGCGAATAGGGGATGGATGAGAAGTAGTTCGATACCAGAATCAGGGCTAGCCCGAGCAATACCGACCACTGCATCATCTTGCCGTATTCTTCTGACGGGACAATGCGGATGACACTGCCAGCGGTAATGCCAAATGCTAGAAAGGCACCCCAGGGAAAGAAGCTGAAGAAGTTTGCGTCGGGTGAAAGATACTGCTTGAGCAAGATCGGGATTCCTGTCCAGTCAGCGTTGGAAACCAGCGGAGACGCACAAGCAATCAGGAGCCCAACTACTGCCGAATAAACAACACGTTGCCTTGTGTCAAAGATGACAAGCCAGCTTAGAGCTGCCACCGTGAAGCCCATACAGTTCAGAACGTCTACTCGCAAAACATCTTCGAACGGTGCGTAGGGCCAGGCAAAGGCCCACATCTGAAGTCGAAAGAGGAATGCAATTAAGAACAGATAGCGTGCCCGGTACAAGGCTGCGGTGATGCGCTTCCAGACGGATGGTTCTTTCCTCGAAAGGCTGTCCATCAGAAAGCCAAGCGTCACTCCGGTAAGGAAGAGAAAGAACGCAGGAGGCATGCCGCCGATAAACTGCGAAAGTACAAAAGCCGAGCCTTCTCGCAGATCTTTGGCCAAAAAGCTATGCATGACATGGCCCTGAAGCATGATCAGGGCACCAAAGCCACGGGTCCAATCGAGAAAGCCCAGGCGGCCCTGGGAGGCGTGGATGCGCTCGGCAGCCATTGCTACTTGCCGGGGAATTCTTTCTTAACGTTCTTGGGCAAGTTCAAGCGAACGTCCGATTCTTGCATTGGAGGATTGATTTTCAGGTCAGAATAGGTTGCCTGATTGTAATCCCCTGCTCCCTGATAGAGCTTCTGCCGAACGGGATATCCGTCGTTTTCGGCTAGCCACACCTCGATCTTCTTCAGCTTCATCAAAGGGGAATCAGCTTTCGGAATCAATTCGAGTTTGGTGGTGAGTTTCGAGTTTATCGATTCTTCTCCCATGACGCGGATCGAATACGATTTCTGCAACTCTTTGGAAGTGGTTCCAAATCCGATCAAGACGCCCTGGCTGATCAGGCTGTCGATTTTGCCCACGTCCAGAATCTGAACTGTGTTGATCTTGGGGAGATAGCTTTGCACTTTTTTGTCTGCATAGCTGATCTGCTTGGTGTCGGGGCTGGTGAAATCGATTCGCATTTCCACCATACCGGCCTTCTTCTTCAGCATCATGATGGAGCCGGATTCTTTGCTGGCATCTTTGAGGACGGCAGTGTAATCGACTCGCTCCAGTTTCGCTGTCATCGAGCGAAAGGTGTTCGCGTTCTGATCGAGTTTGGCAAGGATCTCAGGCAAACTCAAAGGTGCAGCAGAAGTGGCCAGAGTGCAGGCCAAAATGAGACTAACGCTTCGCGTAAGCAAGGTATCCTTTCACCTCATTCTCTGCATCGAACAGAGTTTCCAACCGGACTACCGACCATTTTTCTTTGTACTTCTGCGCAATCAACTGTGTGGCCTCAGCAGTCCGCTGTTCTTCGCTAACCTGCCCCAGCGCATGGGGGTCAATATAGAAGACGGATCCGCCATCGGATGCGGGTACCATCACAACGTTAGATGCGCGGGGTTGATCGCGAAAAAATTCCCGTGGTGTAAAGAAGATGAACGCCAGGAGCAGCGCTACGACAAGGTCGTACTGCCAACTGGCGCGAGCGAATTCCCAAAATATCCAGCGACGCATAGCCACCTTAATTCTAACCGCTTCAAGCCAGCCTCAAACCAGCAAAGTCATCGATTACTGCAAAAGGCCGAGAGAGAGAACTGATGGTTTCCCCGCGTTGCTCGATTTGCCCTTCCTCAATAGCACCCAAACCAGGAATCCGTAAGGCAGCAGAATCCTTGAGGTACTGGATCTTGAGCGGGTCCAGCTTCATCAACCGCGCACAGGTGGAATCAACTGCAGCGACGTCTTTCCCCATCACCACCACCCCGGCACTGACAGGAGTTCCCTGAATCGGGCCGTTGCCTTCCATCGCAACAATGCCATCCACAATGGCAAAAGTGTGACGGACAATGCGATTCAACTCAACAATCGACTTGTCAATTCCCTGGTAGTGCAACAGATTCTTGGGCCAACCGTAGATGGAACCCGGAACAATTCCAAAGAAGTTCTTCATGCTCAGTGTTGCCGCGGCCCAATGGTGCGTTTTCATCTTGGCCACGCTCACAACAAGGTCCGCATTGAGGATGGATTTCGGCAAAAACAGATCCATCGAATTGCCGTAAGCCCTAACGCTCTGGACATCGTCGAGATTCAAATCAACAAAGCTGCCGTCAAAATCGGAAACGATCTTGCGGTAGCCCGCCTGGTCTGCCAAATCCCAGGTGTCACGCCGATGGCCCGGGCCTTCGGCGATCAACACAGATTTTGCTCCCAGTTTCAGAAAGAGTTCCCGGCAGGCCAATACCAGCCTGGGATCTGTATTGATACAAGTATTCTGATCAAACTCCACGAGATTTGGTTTGAGAACTACCGTCTTGTCCCGAACACTAGCCGGAGCTTCGGGCCAAGCCTCGCGCATCCCGTCTTCCAGCTTGCTGAGCAACTCAGATTCGTAGCTCGAGGCCTTGATTACAGCGACATTTGATTTTTCCAAGACCACCCTCGCTTCCACATCTTTTTTGCTGCACGACATTCCAGACAGGGCAGCACCCACCAGCAAATCACGACGCTTCATGGCAGAAAGGCCTCTTTGCCAGACTTCGAAGCAAGAATCTCAATCGAAGCAAGCATCAGATTGCGGCTTGGATGCCCCGTTGTGTGCTCTGCTTGATATTCGATCTTTTCGCCATGAAGACGCAAGGCTAAACTGAGCAGCGCAGAGCCGTAACTGCCCTTTGAGGCCGCTAAATGTGACTTCGCACGCTCTATGCTTGCCTTCAGATCCTGGCCGCTGGACGCAAGCCCAAGCAGTGCAAGAGCCGTAGTCTCAGGATAGGATGGCAGCGTTTCTCCAAGCACCTTCTTGTTGCCATAATTCCACCCACCATCAAAGCAGCGCCGGTCGAGCACCATCCTGGTTGCGATTTCCCTGCGGTAACGGATGCCGGCTTCCGGGGCATGCCCCTTCATCCAGTGCAATGCCAGCAAGCCGTGGGCAGTTGGTTCTACCCAACTGTTATTGTCTGGCCTCCAGGGCCAACCCTTCAAGCTCGGATCCTGCTCCACCTTCGCCTTGCCCATCGCGTGCAGGATTCTCTGCAGAATCCCTCCTTCGGCACCCTCGGAATTGAGAATCCAATTCGCTGCCGCCTCCAGTGACTTGCCGTCACAGCCAGCTTGTTTGAGTAGCGGAAAAGCAAGTTGTGTTACCCAGGTGGGGCCCGGAATGCCAGGGCCAGGATTGAGCCCACCCGATTTCTCCTGGCAAGCTGTCAGAAATCGAATCCCGTTGGTCCAGGCACTGTCACCTGCCCCCAGCGCCCGCAGAGCATAGCAAGTGGGCTCGACACGGCTCATCTTGCCGGGAAAGTATCCCCAGCCTCCATCGGCGTTCTGGTTTTTGCGTAAGAGATCGAGTCTCAACTCGACGGATTCCATAAAAGCGGCTATCGACATCATAAGGCGAAAGCTTTAATAGACTGGGTATCTATGGATCGTCGCGAATTTCTACAAAACTCCGCTGCCACCTCGCTTTTGGCCCAAAGCAACTCCGGAAAACCCATGAATTTTGTCTTTCTAATTTCAGACGACCATACCGCCGCAGACCTGGGCTCTTATGGAAATAGCGCCGTCACCTCGCCCAATCTAGACAAGTTGGCGCGTGAAGGAATGCGCTTCGAACGCTGCTTCGTTACCAGCCCGCAATGCAGCCCGAATCGATCGAGTCACTTTACAGGTTGCACACCGCACACAACTGGCACCAGCCGCCTCCATGTCCCATTACCGGACTGGGAGCCCACCATCATTGATGCGTTGAAGCAAAAGGGTTATCACACCGGCATCTTCCGCAAACATCACCAGGGCGCTGGCTTTCAGAAGCGGCTTGATTTCTATGGCGACGCCAAAGCAACATTCAAGAGCTTCTTCGATTCCAAACCTAAAGACAAGCCTTTCTGGCTGCAGGTTGGCTTTACCGATCCGCACCGCCCCTATGCGCCGGGAGCATTCCAGCCTCCGCACGATCCGAAAAACGTTCAGGTTCCCAAGTGGCTTCCCGACTGGCCAGCCGTCCGTCAGGACCTCGCCCACTATTACGACTTCATCGCCCGCATGGACGCAGAAGTAGGCCAAATCATGGATCTGCTCGCCTCTCAGGGCAATTCCAACGACACGATGGTGATCTTTACTGGCGACAACGGAATGCCCTTCCCGAGGGCCAAGGGTACGCTTTACGAAGCCGGTATCCACGTACCTCTGATTGCCTGGATGCCCGGCAAAATCGCTGCATCTTCAGTGAAGCGCGAGATGATTGCTCACGTAGATTTGGCCTCCACTTGGCTCAACGCCGCAGGTATCCAGCAAACCCCAAAGATGCAGGGGCGCTCATTCCTACCGCTCTTACTCAACCAGCCTTATCAAGCCCGCACCGAAGTGTTTTCTGAGAGAAACTGGCACGATACTTTTGACCCGATGCGATGCATTCGCACAGAGCGCCACAAGTTCATCTTCAATGCTGCGCCCCACTTTCCTTACAGGCCGCCATCGGATCTTGAAGGCAGCCCCACCTGGCAGGCGATGCTGGCGCGACGTCGCTCGGAAACGCCATTGCACCTGAGGCAACTATTCAGCCCCACCCGGCCAGTGATTCAGCTTTTTGATCTGGCCGAAGATCCGCTGGAATTGAACAACCTGGTAGAGTCCCCTTCACACAACGAAACCAGACTCGATCTCGAGCGAAGGCTTTCTAACTGGATGAACAACACTTATGACTTTCTGCCCGCTGGCTTAGGTGCTGCCAACGATCCGCTCAGCCGATCCTGGCCCTTCACACTCTAGGCATGCTAATCTTCAGCTTCTATGAATCAAACAGCAATTGACCTTCGCAACCTGATTGATTTAGTGCAGCGGCTGGCAAAGGATATCGCATGGCAAGAGCCCTACGCGTCCGGCAAGTGGCGCCGGGTTCAGGTGCTGGGGCATCTGGTTGATTCTGCCGCCAACAACCATCAACGCTTTGTAAGGGCGATGCTGCAGCCTTCATTGGAATTTCCTGCCTACGATGCCGGCGGCTCGGTCGCGGTGCAATCCTACGAATCGTTCCCTGCGGCTACGCTGCTCGAATTGTGGACCACCTACAACACTTTATTGGCTCACGTGATCGAACGAATTCCCGTGCAATCGCTGCAGGTAGAGTGCCGGATTGGTGATAACGAACCAGTGACTTTGGAATTCCTCGCAATCGATTATGTGCGACATCTGGTTCATCATTTGAAACAAATTCTCCCGGAGAATGCACTTTAGCGCCTTGTCCTCGCATATGCTTTATAGACCTTAGTGTCTTCTCCTATTCGTGTTGCTTTCTTCACCGATGCCTATCTTGAGCCAAATGGCGTTGCAAGTCTAAGCAGGGAGTTTTGCGCTTATGCGGAGCGTCACGCTCTACCCTTCCTTTGCGTGCACAGCGGAAGCCAGACGATCGTGTCGAAAAGTGGCAGCGTAACGAACTTGAGCCTCAAGCGTGGCTTTGCATCCTTCCGCCTCGACGAAGACCTCTATTGCGACCCCTTACTCACCCGCTACACAAAACAAGTAAGTGAAGAAATTCTTGCATTCCAACCAGACCTCATCCA
>CANGVB010000119.1 GCA_947456995.1 Bryobacteraceae bacterium
TCCTTGACATTGAGTTGTTTCAGAATTGTGGCCAGGTCCAGTTTTGACAGGTTGCCGTCCAGGCTCCAGCCCTCCTGCTGATCCCAGCGGAAGTTACCGTCGACGCCTCCGCCTAAACCTTCAGCCCGCAAAGCGCTGAGAGTGAGCCTTGCAGGCAAAGAGTCTAATTTCGCCTTTGCGGCTACGGGCCCTAGACGTGTGGTGGCGTCCTTGTAGTAGAGATCACGGGCTTTGGCATCGCCGTGCAATTCAAAGCCTCTACCAGCTTCATACAGAAGTTTGCCCGTATAGTTCAAACGACCCACTGGCTCGACAGGAAGTTGCACGAATGGAACTACCTCACGCACGGCAACGGAGGCATCTATGTCGAGGTCGACCCGGAAGGGATCATCACGGTTCTCAATGTTGGACAGATTGCCACGCCCGGTAATTTCAGTGCCAGCGGGGGAATGAAATCTAAGGCTGTCGATCCTTATTCTTTCCTGTCCGATGCCAAAGTCAATCGTTGCGCTGCCTTCAATTGCCGGAAGGCTAGCCATCCGATAACTTGCTAAACCCGTGTCCAATTTGCCGCGATAGCTGCGCGAAGCAGCCAAATAGTCCATCTTTGCCGATACATCTTGACCTCGAACCTCAAAGGGCGTTCTGGTTTCGTTCCAGCGGAATTCTCCGCGTTCTACTTCGAGTCTGCCGAGCCGCCAATTGATAATTGTCTCGAGCGTGCTGCGATTGCTGCCGCCCAGTTTTGGCCCTGGAATGTTTGTGGTTCCGTCGGCGTAAGTCAGAAGATGGAAAACCGGTTCCTTGATGACAAGGCTTCGGAGGTCTACCCTCGAAGCGCTAAGGCTGGTCAACCCTGCCTGGATCTGGATCTGTTTCGCGGAAAACAGAGGTTGTTCGCTGGAGGCTTCCTTGCCGCGCAATATGACGTCTTCAAGTACTGCTCGTCCAGCCCAGAAGTCGAACCTGAGTTTACCGACGACCAGCTTGGCCCCAATACTCTTTTCGACTTCCAGCACGGCTCGCTCGAGGATGTATCGATCAATGTAGCCGGACCTTAGAAACCAGACGGACCCGCCTGTGAGACAAAGCAGGATACCAAGAGCCCACAGCGCGAGCCTGGTTCGACGTCTCACTGGGCAACTCCTGAGAACACTGCTTCTACCCAGCGCACTTTGGTTGCTGCTTCGGTTTGGTTGAGCCATCGATCGAGCAGGTTGTCGATGCGTTGCTGCGTGAGCACTTCGAGTATTTCGGGCCGGGCCTGGTTGTAAAGTGGTTTCGCTTTACCTGCAAATTCTTTCTGGTAGTCAAATTGGAAGTAATCGCGGATTTCTTCTTCGGGGATCTGTACGCCAGGTCGAAAACGGAATTCGATGAAGCTCAGAATTGCTAATTGCCATTGCACTGAATCAACCAGCTCTGCTTCGGTGACGTTGTTTTGGATAAGTGCCTTCCGGTACACCGCATCATCGCCGCCAAATCGTTGCTTTTTAATTGCCTCAAGAGTAGCCTTGATTTGCACTTCGCCGGGTAGAGGATAGCGATTGGTTTGCATCTCAATGCGGATGAGTGTCAGCTCAATTAGCTTTTGTGCAGCCCTTCGCTTGTCGGCAGGGCTCTCTTTGGATGCTTCGCCGTTCAGCAAGGCTGCAGTCCGCAAATACAGAAGCAATTGCTGCTCTGTAATGATTTCGTCCCCAACGCTCAAAGCCAGGCGGTCAAGAACTTCGCCGCCCGTCAACAACAAGAGAAGGAGGATCTGGATCATTAGAATGCCTGCCCTAATGAGATATGGAATTGGAACTGATTGACTCTCAGCTGAGCCGCGCGGCCTCGACCGAAGAGCAAATCTTCACGACTGCCTTCGAATCCGTTAAAGCGAGGAGAGTTGGGCGTTAAGGCAAGATCGATGCGGACAGGGCCGATTGGGGTTCTATAACGCACACCAAATCCGAAGGAATGAACCATATAGTCGAAATCGGTAGAGCCGTCTTGCCTCCACTTGAGATTGATGCGCTTAAGATCGCTATACACGTTGCCTGCATCGTGGAAGAATACTCCACCCAGATTGTCTCCAATCAGTGGAAACCGCAATTCCAAATTGTTCACGAGCAGAGCTTTGCCACCAATGGGGAACCCGGTTTTTAGATCTCGAGGGCCGGCCTGATTTTCTGGAAAGCCTCTATGTGAGTACGCACCACCACCGAAGAAGCGTTCCGGTAAAGGGATGTCGGTTTGTGATGTCAGTCCTGCGCTCCTGTACGGTGCCAGTATTCCGAAGTTGAGGCTTCGAGCGAAGACGAGTTCTTTGCCGATCTTGTAATAGCTTGAGTTGCGCGTGAGTAGTCGAAGGAAGTTTGCCGATGAAGCGAAGACACTGCTGGCAACACCAAAATCCACCGTGGTGTAACGCCCGCGCTTTGCATCCACGGGATCGTCGCGGCGATCCTGAATGTAAGTTGAAGAAAAGCTACCAACCCGGACCGGTTGTGCGAGCAAAGGGATGAGCGCAGGATCTACCTTGATCGTGTTTTCATCGATGGTGACGCGCCGGTAGGTAAAGCGATATTGCATAGAATTGGCGAGGCTGAGCCGTTGCGCCAGCTGCAGACTTCCTTCGAGTCGTTTCGAATTGAAGGTGCGCACGTTGCGAGCGTCATCATAAATTGTGGTTGCGGTGAGGCTGAATCGGTCGTTGTCGCGGAATTGTGGAGCCAGATAGCTCAGCAGGACGCGCCTTTGAATGTTCGAAAGACGGGTTTGAGCGCCAATGGTGTGGCCGAGGCCAAGGAAGTTCGTTCGGTTCACTCCAAGGCTGATTCGTGGCGAAAATCCTGTTCCTCCTGCAGGAGAGTCGAAGCTGGTAACCCCGCCGCCGATACGGGCGATCTCAGCTCCAAGTCCACCACTGAAGCTCAGCTTCGAGGCTTCTTCCAGATTGAACAAAATAATCTTGGAGATCTCTTGTCCGTCCGGATTCTGTTGAGCTGTGTCGACTTTGGCAAAGATGCCGAGATCGTAGAGGCGGCGCTGTGAGGCGAAGACCTCGTTGTTGCTCAGCGGGTCGCCAGCCTTGAGCCGGATGCGCTTGCTGACTAGTGAGTCGTTGGTGTTTTTGAGGCCGGTGACAACCACTTCACGGACAAAGTGTTGTTTTCCACTCTGCACCAGGTAGACGAGCTGTACCTGATCTGGGGTGCTGCCGCGCTCCACCTTTACCTCTAGAACTGCCTCCGAGTAGCCGGCCTGGTAGAGCAGATTTACGATTCTTGTACGATCTGAATTTATCGTTAACGTTGAATAGGGCTGTCCGGGGACGACTCCAATATATCCCTGGATGATGTCCTGATCGCTTTCGGCAACGCCTTCAAGGCGAACCGCCTCCACTCTGGTTTGGGAGCCCTCTTCAATGTTGATGGTGATTGCAACCAGGTTGGGTTGGCCTTTGAACTGCCGTGCCACGGCACTGGTGACCTTCACGTCCAGAAATCCATTGCTGCGGTAGAGCTCTTCAATGGCTGCCCGGTCTCCCGCCAATAATTCATCGCTATAGCGGCCTTGCCGGTACCGGATGATTGTGGCTGGACGAATTGCGATTCTCTCTAACAGCGTTGTGCGGTCGAAGTATCGATTTCCCTTGAGCTCAAGGGCTGCGACTTTAAAGCGTTGTCCCGGCTGGATGTTGTAGTCAATGTATGTGTTCTTGCTGGGATTAATTTCGTCGACAGGCATGTCGTCCTGTTCGACTTCATACGTGACCTTTGCATCGAAAAAACCTTTAGCGTGAAGGTAGTTACTGATTTTTCGATCTCCCTCGATCAACAAATCTTTGTCAACGCTCTGCTCCTCGTAAACAGGAACCAGTTTACGAAGGATGGGCTGTTTGATTTTGAAGCCAATGGCGCGTACTTCAACCCTCGGACCAGCTTCAATTTTGAGGCTGGGTATGGCGATTCTTTCTTTAGGCTGGTAGGTGAGCCGCTCCAGTTGTACTTTTGCCATCAAGTGCTCGCGCTTCCTGTAGCTCTGAAGCATGCCTCTGATACCGCTCTGAACCCGCTGTTCGGTTACGAAACGCCAGCCGAGCTGACTCCAAAAGCGCTTCCAGTGAGTTGCCCTGATGAGTTGCTCCTCTTTTAGGAGCAGGTTTCCCTTGAATATCGGAGAAGCAAATCGTGCTCTCGGGCCGGGATCGATGAAGAATCGGATATTTGCCTGTTGGTGCGAACTGTCCCGTGTAATTTCATAGTGAACTTTACTCTCGTAAAAGCCTGCGATGCGCAACTCCGCTTCCATTGATTCTATGGACTGGTTTAGCTGACTCTGGTCAAACGGGCTGCCCAGTGGGAGCTTGGCAGCGTTGATCAAGCCCCCTTTAGCCATGGACCCTGGGTTACCCACAACTTCTACATTGCCATTGAATTCATTGTTTTCGGTAACGAAGGTGAGGGTGAGGCCAGCCGGGGTTAAAGTTGCTTCCACGTTCAGATTTGAGAAGCGGCCCGTGCGATACAACACTGCCATGGCCTCTCTCAATCGCAGTCGAGAGTACGTGTCGCCGGGCTTCAGTGGAAGGATCTGACGAAGCTCCCCGTCTGGTATCGGTTGCACGTCTGGAGCGAAGGCAATGGATACAAGTTTGCTCCCCTCATAAGGTTGTGCGAGAGCGACAACCGCTACCAGGAGTCCCATGAGTACCCGCTGAATTCGCAATAACACCTTTGTTGATCTTAGCAACCGCAATGATTGTGATTGTTAGCATAGGTAAAGTGTTGCCTACAGACCGGTATTCGCGTCAGATTCGCTTTGCGCCATTTGGTGCGGAGGGGCAGAGGCGTCTTTCTGCTGCGCATGTGGCGATTTTGGGGTGCGGGGCACTTGGTACCTTTCAGGCTGCGGCTCTGGCTCGCGCGGGAGTAGGCCGATTGAAAATCCTGGATCGGGATGTGATCGAGTGGTCCAACCTCCAGCGGCAATGGCTATTTGATGAAGAAGATGCCCGCGAGCAGCGCCCCAAAGCAGGAGCAGCGGCCGTGCAAATTGCCAAATTCAACAGCGAGGTGCGTGTTGAGGCTCTGGCCGTTGATGTGAACGCTGCCAACATTGAGGATTTGCTCGAAGATGTGGACCTGATTCTGGATGCAACAGATAATTTTGAAACTCGATTCTTGATCAACGACTATTCAATTGAGCGGGGTGTGCCCTGGATATATGGCGCGGCCGTTGGAAGCTATGGCCTTGCTTTTCCGGTGTTGCCCGGGATTGGGCCCTGCTTGCGTTGCATCTACCCTGAGGCTCCTAAGGGTGCGCAACCGACTTGCGAGACAGCTGGAGTACTCAACACCATCACCAGCCTGGTTGCTGCCTGGCAGACGGCATTGGCGACAAAGCTGCTAGTGAGTGGTGCTGAAAGTCTGCCGCTGCAATTGTCGACTTTCGATAGCTGGGAGTTCACAACGAGGCAAGTGAAGATTTCCGCCGATCCAGCTTGTTCCTGCTGCCAGGGCCGGCGCTTTGATTTCCTTGACGGGCGGGTGCGGGCACCGATCAGTTTGTGTGGGCGGAATGCTGTCCAAATTCATGAGCGTATGGCTATTCTCGATCTGGAGGCTCTTGAGCAACAGCTAACTGGACTCGGGATTCTGCGCCGAAACGAATTTGCCCTGCGTTTCTCACCGAATGAGCAGTTTGAGCTGACGATTTTTCCGGATGGCCGGGCGATCATCAAGGGAACGCAGGATATTGGCATAGCCCGCAGTCTTTATTCCCGTTACGTTGGACGCTAGTAGTACTGAGGCGACAAATCGAGCAGAATAAGGTAGATCCCGATACTGATCGAAAGCCCGTTGTCCCTACAATCAGGCTAGCTATATGCATTTCAAGCCTGTTATCAACAAAGCCCAGTACTCGGAAGCCGAGGTTGCCGAGCAACTCGGAATTACAGTGGAAGACCTTCGCACGTTGATCCGCAGGCACATCGTGATCGAAGAAACGGAAGCCACCAACGTTCCTATGACCACGTTTCAACCATCGGATTTGCTAGTTTTGCGACTTCTGGCAAAGAACCACCTTTCGACTGTCGCCTAAGGCAGAATACAATCGAAGGACCATGGCGAATCTTGGTTTTCTCGGCTTGGGCATCATGGGTTACCCCATGGCCCGGAATTTGATGGATGCAGGCCACAATGTGGCGATTTGGACTCACTCTCCCGGCAAAGCTGAAAAGCTGGCCGCAGAGAAGGGCGGGAAGGCTTATGCGACACCTGCCGAAGTAGCAGCGAACGCAGACTGCATCTTTTATTGCGTTGGCGACTCCGCAATGAGCAGTGAGCTTTGTCATCAGTTGCTGGAAGGGGCCAAGCCCGGGACGGTGATCGTGGATGCCTCCACAATCTCGCCCTCAGACTCCCGGAAGCTTGGTGAGGCGTGCAAGGCCAAAGGAGTGCATTTCCTTGATGCCCCCTGCACGGGATCGCGGCCCGGAGCTGAATCTGGAAACCTGACCTTTATGGTTGGTGGGGATCAGGAAGTCTTCGAACGGGTGAAGCCTTATTTTGAGCCGATGGGCAAGAAGTTGTACTACTGTGGGGGCCCAGGCTTGGGGCTGCATGCAAAGCTGACTCAGAATCTGGTTTTGTCGAATTTGCTAAACGCCTTTAATGAAGGTTTGGTGCTTTCCACCAAGGCTGGAGTGGATCCGGAATTGATGCTCGACATCCTGGACAATTCAGCCGCGAAGTCTGGCTTGATCTCATTTAAGGCCCCTTACGTTTTCCGGCGTGATTTCTCAACGAACTTCTCCGTAAAGTGGATGCACAAGGATATTGGGCTGATGCTGGAGTCTTCTGCGGAGCTTGGAGTACCATTACCTCTCACGTCTTTGACACGCCAGATGTTTCAAGCGGCAATCGCTACAGGCCACGGCGAAGAAGATATCTGCTCTACAATCAAGGTCTTAGAGGGAATGGTGGGTATCGAAGTGAAGGGTAAGGAAAAGTAAAGAAGTACTCATCTATTATTTTTAGTAGAAAACTCTTGCAATTCCAAAAAGAGTATTCTACTATTGGAATCAAGCCGGGGAGCTCACAACTCCCACCAAAGCGAGACTAACCTCAGAAAGACCCCTGAAGCAACTTTAGCTCCCCGGCGCCCTTTGGGTCTTCCTTCCTCTCCTCCTCCAAATCCAAGTATTCTGAATTATGTTGAACCGCGTCCGAATGGACAAGTGGCTTTGGGCCGCGCGCTTTTTCAAGACTCGTGCACTCGCTGGGGATTCCTGCGATATGGGGCGAATCGAGTGCAATGGCCAGACGGCTAAGGCTTCCCGTGAAGTCCGTGTTGGGGACAAACTGGTAGTCCGGCACGATGGATTCTCTTTTGAGATAGAAGTGTTGATCGTGAGCGAAAATCGTGGGCCGGGTGCAGTTGCACAAACCATGTACGTCGAAAGTGAAGAGAGCAAGGCGAAACGGCAGCAGGTGGCTGAAGAACGCAAGGCCATGCATGAAATGGACGCACATCGGCCTACCAAACGCGACCGTCGGGACATCAACCGTATGCGTGGGCGCTAGGAGTTCAGATTTTCCCAGGCGAGGCCGAAGCTCATGGTCATGCCGGCGCCACCGGGGCTGGTGAAGATTCGCACGCCGTCGCAGGGAGTGATGTCGACCCAGTCGGTCACTGGGTGTTTGGCGTAAACACCGTACCAGCGCTCGGCAATGGAATTGTCAGCGAAGTTGGCGAAGCCTCTCAAGTAGTCAAGGATGAGTTGATCGATGAAGTCTTTGTTGAAGGGTTCGACGGTGAGGCCGTATTCGTGGGAGTCGCCGATAGTGATCGCGTTGTCGGCAGTTGCACTGGCCATGACGTGGATGCCCCACTTTACGTAATCGGGGAGTTCTTCGGCGACACGAGCCTTGAGTGCGTCGAGGCTGGGGCAGATCTGGAAGCTCTTGTAATGGGTGAGAGTGAGCCCCGCGGCAAGGCTTGGGCCCAGTTGCCAATTAGCGGGTTGAGGCGGGGTGCGCATCATTTGAAGTTTGACCCTCGTTACGCCGCTGGATTGCAGGAGCTCGGGATAGAGGGTTTCGAAGTCTTCGCCTGAGCAGATGTAGATTTGCGGAGCGTAGAAGACCCCTCTACCGGTGGTTATGGTTCCGGTAGTGGCGGAGGTGACTGCGGTCTGGTAATGGAAGCTAACTCCGAATTGATTGGCCAGGAATGCCGGGAGTTCGCGAAGGGCCTGTCTTGGGTCGATCGTAGTTTCCGTGTCGCTCCAGAGTGCACCCTGAAGACCTTGAGGCTTGAGCGCATGGCTGCGGCTGGTTGCCTCTTCGGGGCTTAACCATTGCACCTGGTAACCATGGGCTGGGCCGAGTGTGGCGAATTCCTGAAGCACTTTAGTTTCGTCGTCGCGGTATGCGGCGTGAAGGCAGCCGGGGACTTGGTGTGCGATGCCTGCAGCGTTCAGAAATTCGAGCCAAAGCTCACGGCTGCGTAGTGCAGTGTTGAGGCGATGGCCTGCTGGTTGACCGATGGGCCAGAGCATTCCGAAGTTACGGATCGATGCGCCGAGCGGGCGCGGGTACCGGTCAAAGACAGCAACGCGTTTTCCCTGCCGGGCGGCAA
>CANGVB010000120.1 GCA_947456995.1 Bryobacteraceae bacterium
GAGCTCTTGAGCGCGTTCACTATGGCAACAATGGCCACCAAGACGAGCACTCGGCCAAACAAATTCCAATACGGGATCAACGTACGAAGAAACAGCGTGGACAGCCCCCAATCGTCGATCACCCAAACGACGGCCGACGCGAGGCAACTCAAATAACTCCAGCGTTGGCCCAGGAACCAGGCTGCGTAAAGCGTCGGAATCAAGTAAAGCGCAAAGAGCGACAGATCTTTATCGACAACCAGATCGAAAGCCGCAACCCCGATGAATATGCCCGCGAAAATGGAAAACTGCATGAATCTTGGCAACTGTTGAATTCGACCGATTGCCATCAAATAAGGCGCTGAAGTCTGGCTTGGATCATCGCCTGCCAAGGTGGCCGATGAGGGGGCTGAACTGATCATTGGGATATCCTCACTGCGTCGCGCGAGACTTGGGCTCACACTTGATTGGACGAGCCGCAGCTGTCCGGCTAAATACTTTGCAGACCAAAAGCAATCTCTGAGTCTGTATGCGAAGTCAGGCAAAAAAATCGCGGCTACCCAACAGGTTCGCCATCAATGGAACCCAAGGGTAGCCGCGCTGGGTAACCTCAGTCACTTAATGTGGATGACGTGGTGCTCGTGCTTTTCTTTAGTGGTAGCTACCAGGATTCCGTCAAAGCCTGGCTGCCAAATTTCAGAAAGTGTATATGTGTTGCCGGCTTTGTCAAAGACGATCCGGGCATGAGTTGCCTCGGCATGCGATGAAGCTGCGAGTTCGGTCACGACCAGCGCCATGGCGTCAGCGTTCTTGCCTGAGGCCATTACCACCACAGATTGACGATTGGCGTCGACTTGGAACTTGTATTCGCCTGGGGGCAACGTCTTAGTTGCCACTTGGAAGGCAAAAGGGACTTTGCACGTCACGGGACTGGCTGCGAATGCGGATGGAATGGCGAGGAAGACGGCCATGGAGATGGCTCCAAGTCGCGACAGAATATTGGGGTTCATGAGAATGTCCTTCTTTCTTGGTTGGTTTCGGGTTGATCGCGGAACGACTACAAACTAGTCAGCGAGTTTTTTGAAGAAATGCCCGACCTTGCGGCCGGCCTCTTCGGTGTAATAGATAGTGATTTTTGCGGCTTTTTCGGTACCCTCTCCGAAATGCTTTCCCATTTCGACGGCAGACCGTTCGGTCAGCCCAAAAGTCAGCTCGGCTCCTTCGGCAGTTTTCACGGCAACCGTTTTGGCACTCCAATCGATAGCGCGAATGGTG
Source organism: Bryobacteraceae bacterium (assembly GCA_947456995.1). Taxonomy (GTDB): domain Bacteria; phylum Acidobacteriota; class Terriglobia; order Bryobacterales; family Bryobacteraceae; genus Bryobacter. Next base: position 1,255 of record CANGVB010000120.1, read on the forward strand.
CCCTTGACAGCTTTCAGCCCGTCTTTCCCCACATGGTCAATTTCCTCGACCGTCTTTTCCGTTCCCTTTGCGCTGTAGTGCACCGCGACTTCGCTTCCGACCTTCAAATCGTGAAACGCATTCGAGGTGCCTTTGGCTGCGGATTTCCCGGTACGGACTACAGCGTGCCCGGCAAGGCGGAAGGTATGCTCTACACCTTGTGCGGTCTTTACGACCATTAGCTTTGCATTGTGGTCGATTTTCTGAACTCTTCCCTCTGTTACATCAATGCCATCTTGTGCCATCAAAGTTGGTAGAAACTGCATTGCGGTTCCCAAAAGCAGTAGCGTCATGAAGTTCTTCATTTGTTCATCTCCTGGTACAAGTTTGTAGTTTCCAGTGAGTGCAATCGATACCTTCGTGAAGGTATAGCCAGACGGTCGCAGATAGTAGATGTTTAGTAGTGTGGGTGAAATGATCAATTCTGAAATACAATCCGTGGGCTCCGACATTCTTCATCTGGGAATCGCTTACGCCCTCGCGCTTCCGATCGGATGGGATCGCGAGCGGGAAGCACATTCGGCAGGCTTGCGCACCTTCCCGATCGTTGCGGTGGCAGCCTGCGGATTCACGCTGCTGGGCACCGCATTGCCGGGAGCTTCCACGGAGGTCACCTCGAGACTTCTACAGGGGCTAATCACTGGAATCGGGTTTGTCGGCGGCGGTGCAATATTGCGGGATAGAGACGGGGTGACAGGCACCGCCACCGCCGCCAGCATCTGGAATGTTGGCATTGTTGGTGCGTCTGTTGGGTTGGGCATTTATCATATCGCCGTGGTTCTGACGCTGTTCAATCTGATTACACTAAAGCTGCTTACTCCGTTTAAGCGGCGAATTGTTGATCTGGAGACCAAGCCAGATCAAGACACAACAAGCGGTGGCAGTTGAGCGAACATGGTGCATTCCTCCGAATTGGGGTGTCCGAACAAGAAACATGACAGCTCTAGATCAAGAACGAAACCGGCAATGGCAGGTTGCTGAAAGCGATTGCACTCGTTCTCCGCTCAGAAGCTGCGATGCGGGGATACAACTAATTGCATTTCCCGGGTTGCATTGCTGGCAGACTCCGGCCTGAACTTGAGTTCGTTCTGAAAGTTGCCGCCCGGTGCCAAGCCCCTGGTCACAGACATTCACACGACCTCGACTTCGTGAAGCGTGAACAGGCCCTGAACAACAACGGCCTTAAGCTCCATCAGAATAGGCCGAATGCGGGACTCGTCGTCGATCGCAGTGATGACGATGGGCCTGTCGTCTGATACCCCAAACAACCGCTTGCGATGGACCTTCCCATGTTCTCCGTACCCCATCACTCCATGAGTTAGCGTGGCTCCAGCAATATCGAAGCGCATCAAGCGACGCAGGACATCTTCATGGAGGGGGACGTCGCCGATCCGGTCTGCCTCATTGAGATAGATAGTAAGTTGAAGCTTCTTCATTGGGCGATCTCCTCTTTGGGGGGCGTGTCCCGCACAGTCAGGGCATACATACTGGGAAGTGCCAGCAAAGTCAAAAAGAGGGTGGACAGCAATCCACCTACTACCACGGTGGCGAGAGGGCGCTGGACATCCGATCCGATGCCGCTAGCGCGGGCAGCTGGAACCATGCCTAGCAGCGCGACCACAACCATCAGCAGCACCGGCCGAAGCTGGCTCAGCGAACCCCGCACAATAGCAACCCGGACCGGCAAATCCGGATCAGCCTGACGGACACGATTGATCTCGGCAATCACCAGGACGCCGCTCATGACCGCCACTCCGAAGAGACTGATGAAGCCTACCGCCGCCGAAACGCTCAAGTTAATTTGACGCAAGTAGAGAAACAGGATTCCGCCAACAAGCGAGAAGGGCACATTCATGAGCACGAGGCCAGCGTACTTCGGGGAGCCAAACATGAAGAACAGCAACACGAAGATGATGGCAATAGTAATCGGCAGGATCACCGTCAAGCGCTTCTTTGCCCGCTGGAGATTCTCAAACTGGCCGCCCCAGGTTACCTCGTATCCCGGAGGCGGATGGATCGCCTTTTCAAAGCGCTTTTGAGCGTCATTGACAAAGCTGCCTTGGTCGCGTCCGCGGATGTTGGTGCGCACTGTGATCTGGCGTTGATTCTCCCGGCGGGCGATGATACTCGCTCCGTCCACCACTTTGATCTCCGCCAGCTGCGAAAGTGGCACTCGCCCACCTTCTCTGGTGGAAACCATGACGTTGCCGATGGCTGTGATGTTCTTGCGGGCTTCCGAGAGGTAACGCACCGTGATGTCAAATCGACGTTCGCCTTCGAACATAGTTCCCGCAGTGCGGCCGCCAATGGCCATTTCGATCACGTCCTGCACATCGCGCACGTTGATGCCGTAACGGGCCACAGCTTGCCGGTCGATGCGAATTCTCAGTTGAGATTGATCGGCTTCCTGTTCGATCGCCGAATCGGCTGCGCCCGGCACCTTACGGATCAAGTCCAGAATTTTCTCCGCCTCGCTGCGCAACAACTTGAGATCCGGACCTCGCACGATAACAGCCAAGTCTGCTGCGGAACCTGTCACAGACTCCGTAACGTTGTCGACGATTGGCTGTGTGAAGCTGAAAGCCGCACCGGGAATCTGCTCATTGAGTTTGTGGCTCAATGCTTCGATGAGTTTCGCCTTGTTCATCCCGGCAGGCCAGGTGTCGTAGGGCTTCAAGGCCACGAATACTTCGTTACGATTTGGACCATAAGGATCCGTACCCGAATCGTTCCGCCCAGTCTGTGAGGAGACCAATTGCACCTCCGGGTAGAGCTTGACGACCTTGCGAATCTCTCCCGCCATCTGAGCCGACTTGTCGAGCGAAATACCAGGCGGCAACACGGCACGAATCCAGATTACGCCTTCGTCAAGGTTGGGCAAAAATTCGATCCCCAACGCACCCGCCAGTGCGAATGCCGCGACAACAATGCCGCCAGAAATGCCGAACACCATCCTGGGGCGACGCAAAGCTCGATTCAGAACGCTTTCATAGCGGCGGGCGAGCCAGGGCAAAAGCGGATTCTCCCAACTCTTGGCCCCGTTGCGGAACAGGTAAGTGGCGAGAACAGGGATGAGGGTCAAGGCCAGCAGCATCGACCCAAGAAGCGCATAGGAGACCGTGAAGGCCATCGGTGTAAACAACTTCCGTTCTACCCGCTCCAGCGTAAACAGAGGAATGTAGGCGGCGATAATAATGAGCAGCGAAAAGAATATGGGCCGCTCCACTTCCAGAGCTGCATCGCGAATTGCAGCCAGCACTCCGCCCTGATCCAGCAAGCCGTTGCGTTGCCTTTCATGGATGGTGTGAAGCACATGCTCCACCATCACGAGTGTGGCGTCGACAATGATGCCGAAGTCCAACGCCCCCAAGCTCAACAGGTTTGCCGGGATGCCGGTAAGATACATGCAGACGAAGGCGAACAAGAGAGACAGCGGTATGGTGACTGCGGTAAGCAGGGCGGCCCTTGCACTTCCCAGAAATAAAAAGAGCACAACCACGACAATCAGCAAACCTTCCAGTAGAGTGTGGGTTACCGTTTGCAGGGTGTTATTGACCAGGTCGGTACGATCGTAGATTGGTGAAATGGTCACTCCCTTAGGCAGGCGGTTCGCATTCAAGTCGTCCACTGCGGCTTTGATCGACTTAAGAACCTCCGTTGGATTCTCTCCGCGGCGCATCAGAACGATTCCTTCAATTCCACCGTTGCGTTCGCCCAGGCCGAAGATGCCTGTCTGCGGTGCGGCTGTAATGCCCACGCGGCCAACATCGCGGACAAATACTGGCACACCTTTCGATTCAGCCACCACGACACTCTCGATGTCGGCGGAGTTCTCAATCAAACCAACGCCCCGAATCACCATCGACTGTTGCCTGTTGTCGAGCATAGCCCCGCCGGCGTTGCTGTTATTCGCGCTGACGGCATCTGCGATCTGGGCAATGGAAAGACCATACTTTGACAAGGCCAAAGGGTCGATTTGAATTTGATATTGCTTGATCAGCCCGCCAAACGGGGTTACATCGGCAACGCCAGGCACTTGCAGGAAGCGGGGCTCCACCACCCAATCCTCCAATTCGCGTAACTTCATGGCGTCAAGACCTCCGCCCGAGAGGGTATAGCGATAAAGTTCACCGATCGGAGTCGAGAGTGGGCCGAGTGAAGGGGTTACTACGTCTGGGAGATCGGCGTCGCGAAGCTTCTCAAGAACTACTTGCCGCGCAAAGTAGTCATCCGTGCCGTAATCGAAGGTCAGTTCTACTACCGATAAGCCAAAGATCGTGCGCGAACGGCGAGCAATCACATTCGGAGCGCTATTGAGAGCGCGTTCGATCGGTACGGTTACCTGCTGTTCGACTTCTTCGGCGGCCCGGCCAGGGTATTGAGAAATCACCACCACTTGGGTGTCGGAAATATCCGGGTAAGCTTCAATCTTCAATTGAGCAAAAGCCCAAAGCCCCGCGCCGATCAGTGTGAGTCCAATTAGGACAGTAATGAAGCGCTGCCGAAGAGCAAAACGCAAGAGTTGTGCAATCACTGTTGTATCCTTCTATCGAGCTGCAAGCAACATCACGCCATCCACTACGACACGGTCGGTCGCCTTCAAGCCATCGAGCACCGCGACGCGGTCTCCAATCTGGGCTCCAGTGATGATGGCGACTTTTTCGAACTTCCCCTTGGCCGTTTCGCGCCAGACAAGGGTTTTGCCGTCTGCCGAGACGATGGCCGAAGCCGGTACGGTCGGGCGCTGTTCAGACTGTTCGGCGAGTTCGATACTACCGAACATTTCCGGTTTAAGGCGACCGTTTGGGTTCGGTAGTTCCGCCCTGACCTTGACGGTTCGTGTCTGAGGGTCTACCGTATCTCCGATCATCGATACCCTGCCTCGGAAGATTTCGCCTGGGTAGGCGGATAGATTGATCTTCACTGGTTCTCCCGGCTTGACAAGCCGGATCGCTGTCTCCGGCACGTCGGAAGTCACCCAAACGGAACTCAAGTCGGCGATAGTCATAAGCGGTGCGCTGAGGTCGTTTCGGAACTCACCATTTGCTACTGACATCTCAAGTACTTTTCCGGAGATCGGGGCATGAACGACCACCCTTTGGCCAAATGCGTTCGTAGCGACTCCGAGGATCTGCAGCCGCCGCCTGGACTGTTCGAGGGCGGCTTGCATTTGTTCGACGCCAGCTTGTGCTTGAACCGTCACTGCCTGCGCGTTCAGGACATCTTTCTGGGGTACAGCTCCATGCTCAAAGAGATCCTTTTCGCGATCCTGATCCATTTGCGCTTTCGCCAGCGCAGACTTTGATTGTGTCAGCGATGCTTGCGCCTGGAGAAAGATTGAGACTGCCGCATCAATATCCGAGCTCTCCAGGCTAAGCAATGGCTGCCCCTGGCGGACAAAATCCCCGATTTTAACAAGCACCGTGCTGACACGGCCCGCCACCGGTAAGACGACATGCGACTGGCGGTTCAGGTTTGCCTCAACCTTGCCGGGTGCGGAAATATTGCCGACAGGCACGAGAGACGACTCAAGCGACTCGCTTCGAATCTGTTGTAGCTGAGGCGAGTTGGCGTCGATCGCCGCCTGACCCTGTCTTACCGGAGTAGTGGGGGCTAGTTCCGGTAAGGACTTCTGCTCGCTGCAGCCCGTCAAGGCAAGGCATATCAGTCCGGCCACGATGGGCCCCTTCCATTGTGCGATTTTCATCTTGTTCCTTTTCCTTACGATCCACTTACGGTGGCACCGGATACGGTGTCGATCCAATACAAGCTGCGCGCGTAGCTGGCCCGCGCATCGTTGGCAGTTTGCATGGCATCATTGAACGCTCGCTGTGCGTCGAGATACTCAACTAAGCTTGCTTCGCCACGCTTATAGGAGTATTCGGTTGTGTCGCGAACGCTACGTGCTTTTGCCAGCATCTCGGTCTCGATATTGGTCAGAAGCTGACGCGAAACCATACACTGGCGATACGCCTTGTCGACTTCGGCTTGGATCGATGCTTCAAGCGCATTTACCCTGGCTCCCGCGAGGGTGATTTCCCGCTGTGCTCGGGCAATCTCCCCCTGGTTCCTGCTAAACACACGCAAGGGCATGCTGAAGTAAATGCCAACCGAGTTTCCGGAAATTCCCCAAGCGGATTGCCTGGTGAACTCCGTCCCAATCGTATAGTCGACCTTCCCATTCGCCAGTTGCAGCCGCAAATCCGCCCGCGACCGGGCTTGTGATTGCTGGTTACCCAAATAGTCTGGCCGACGGACCAAGGCCAGTCTGCCCAATTCGTCTTGCGAGTCGGAAACGAAGTCATTTCTTAGCGCGCCCTGAACTTCCAGATTCGTTGTTCTTACCTTGCGGCCCATCACCTGTTGCAACTGTATTTTGGCTTGATCCAACTGCAGTTGTGCCTGCTGCACAGCAGCACGGTATTGCATTGCAGCCACTCGCGACCGGTCCAGTTCTACCAGCGCGAGAGCACCCGCTTTCAATCGGGATTCATTGATTGCAACCATATTTTCCAGGCTCTTGAGATTCTCCTGCGAAAGGCTAAGATCTTGTTTTGCCTGCTGCACGTCTACGAAAGCATTTTGAACACTTGCGATCACTTGCCGCATTACTTCACGCACGCCTAGCTCGGCGAGCGACTTTTCTTGATTTGCCAGTGCGACGCGTTGCTCAAGCTTGTGGCCGCGTTCAAATGGGAAATCGGTATGAATGTTAAGTTGATTGGGGCCAAGCGGCGTTGCTGGCGAATATCTGGCACCGATTATATTGAGCGTCTGGCCTGAAACTGTCAAAACGGGATTGGGCCTCATCCGCGCGGTGATTTCCCGAGTCTCCGCTACGCTGACATTAAGCTTCTCGGCAGCCAGATCCAGGTTATTGGCGATCGCTTCCTGTATCGCCTGTTCGATAGTCAAGACAGCCGGCGCTGTCAGGTTGGATTGGGCAGCCAGTTTGGAGGCAATGGCTAGCGTGACTGCAAATGTTCTAAGCTTCACGCAACCAGCATGCCTTCCGGAGGCGCCGAAAACCCTAACCCCAAGCTGGTAGATTCCACCAGCGCGAGACAGTATGCCAGCTTTTCCCGGTTGCAGTATGAACCGGACAAGGCAAGTATTCGCGGGAACCCCTTACCCTCCTCAAAAATCTTTTCTCCCTGGAAGACACTTGCAAATGTCCCCTGCGGGCGGTATGGCATGCAAGGTACATTCGGACCTTTAATGGGTTAGGAACAAAGGAAAACGTTCCGCAAAGCAGTAAAAGGAGAAATACTATGTTGAACTCATTTAAGA
>CANGVB010000121.1 GCA_947456995.1 Bryobacteraceae bacterium
CACTCCTGGTACTCTTCCGGCAGGATCGTTCTTAGCTTGCTATCGACGTCCCGGAGATCGGTATCGGTAGAGCCGTTGTTCATTTACTCTCGTGATCGTAGCGCGATTGTGGTGCTGGTGGCGCAAGTGGTGCCTTGTGAATGGTTGGGGCCGAAAGGGTTGGTTCGCTGTTATGTAGCACATCGTTTACACTCAGGAAGTTGGAGCCACGCCTAGAAATTTTCGCTGATCTCTACACGGATCTGCACTCGGAATTGCACCGCATTGCCACCGCCTTTCTGCGTAGTGAAAGGCCAGGGCACACGCTGCAACCCTCAGCGCTGATCAATGAAGCCTATCTGCGTATGGTGGCGCACATGCGGATCAGCGCGAGTGACCGCAATCATTTTCTCCGCCTCGCGGCACGGGCGATGCGTCAGGTGCTGATCGATTATGCCCGTGTTCACGGGGCTCGCAAGCGCGACCGCAAGTTGCTGGTGGCTGAAGTCAGCTCTGACACTATTCGCCCTCTTGCCCCGGAAGACTATCTCACTATTGACGATGCGCTCAAGCGTCTGGAAGCCTTTGACGAGCGCCAATCGGAAATCGTCGAGCTTCGTTTCTTCGGCGGGCTTTCGGTGCCGGAGACGGCCATGCTGATGGGAATTTCCGAGGCTACCGTCAAGCGGGAATGGGCGATGGCACGTGCCTGGCTTCGGGGCGAGATCGAGAAGGCCCCGCAATGACGCCTCGCACCTGGCGTCAGGTGAAGGATGTGTATTCGGCCGCATCGGAATTGCCAGCGGCTGAACGCGAGACTTACCTTGAAGGCATCGAGCGAGACAATGTTCGTGTTGCTACTGAGGCGCGGCGCCTGCTGAGTCTCGACCAAGGGGCCGAAGAACAACTGGCAAGTCTGCGGGTGCCCTCGGGCCTGCTGGCTGCAGCTGCTGACCGCCGCACGTTTTTCGAAGGAGAGCGCCTGGCGGGCCGCTACCAGATTCGCCGCTACCTTGCCAGCGGGGGCATGGGTGAGGTGTACGAAGCTGAGGATTTTGAGCGTGGCGAGCGTATCGCGATCAAGGCGATTCGGCCTGAGCTGGCTCAGGATACACACCTGTCCTGGCTGAGGCGTGAGATCGAGCTGGCGAGCCGCATCGAGCACCCGAACATCTGCCGTGTGTATGATCTGGTTCAGGCTGAGGGCCGGGTATTCCTGACGATGGAGATGCTGGAAGGCGAGACGCTAGCGGCGCACCTGCGGCGGCATGGGACTCTGTCTGAACGCCAGGCACTGCCTTTGATCCGACAGATGATTGCCGGTCTTAACGCCGCCCATTCTGCGCGGGTGATCCATCGCGATTTGAAGCCCTCAAACATCATGATTGTTCCGCGGCCTGAGGGGGCACCCCGGGTGGTGCTGATGGACTTCGGGCTTGCCCGACAGTCTCCCGTGGAGCAGGCTACGCTGCACTCGCACACCTGGAGTATTGGCATTGGCACGCCCGCCTACATGGCGCCGGAGCAGATTGAAGGCCGCAAGTCGACGGTTGCTTCGGATATCTATTCTCTTGGTGTTGTGTTGTTTGAAGTGTTGACTGGACAGCTCCCGTTTGCCAACGATTCCCCGCTCAGTTTGGCCGTGCGAAAGACACGTCAACAATCTCCTTCAGCGCTGGACTTCTCGCCTAACTTGCGACCCTCTTGGGCGCGTATGTTGCAGCGCTGTCTGCATCCGAATCCTGCGCAGCGCTTTGCTGCAGTGACGGAAATTCTGCCGGCGCTGGAATCCCGATCCCGGTTGCAATACTTTCGCCGCCGGGCGCGGCGGTGGTTGTTATCCAGCCGGAACATTATCCTGTTGCTGCTACTGATTGGCATGTCCGGGGCGGCGCTGTGGTTTGTATTTCCTTGGCCAGCGTCTGCGGCTGCGTCGCTTGCGTGGGATCGCGGGATACAGTCTCTTCATGCGGGTTCGCCGTCAACTGCTATCGGCTTCTTTGAGCAATCGCTCGCAACCGGGCGCGCGCCTGCGCGCATCTATGCCGATCTTGCTCTGGCCTGGCATGCGCTTGAGTTTCCTGCACAGGCTCAGGCTGCGTTGCGGCGGTCTCCGGGCTGGTTCCATCCAGATGCTGAGTATTTAGAAGCGGTCGGACATTACATCGAGAATCGGCCCCAGGAGGCACTTCGCACGCTGAGAGAATTGCCAGACAACGCGGTGCGGATGGCGGACCTGGCGATGCTGGGGAAGGGGCCGCTGGCGCGGTGGCGTCGCGTTGCCTATCTTCGCCCGGACTATGCGCCTGCACACTTCCACATCGCCGATGCTGCCGCGCTTGAAGGCCGCTGGCGTGAGGCTGATGGTGCGTTTCAGGCTGCGCAGCTTTACTTTGATTCCTACGGTAATCGCAGCCTCTCGCGTCTGGTGGCTGCCCGTCGCGGAGTGCGCCGCCTTGCTTCTGGCGATACACAACTGGCGCTGGCTGACCTTACGGCAGGTGCGGGCTTTGATGCCGGCATTGGCTCCTGCGAGCATGCGACAGTTCTGGTTGTTGGCGTCCCGGACAATTTCGGCCCCACTCCGGACCCTTTGCCTTATGCGTCCCGCAATTTCATCAGCCCGTTTCCACGCCTCTTTGATTCGCCTCGTCGTGGCTTTGATGAAGTGAGGGACAATCAGGAGTTTGTCTTTTCGATCCCGCTGCCGCCTGTCCGCGTATGTTCTGCCAAGATTGAATTTCGGATTCGCCGGGGACGGGAAGTCAACGGTGCTGACAATGATCTGATTCAGTTGGGTGCCGCGCCGTTTGACCCCACCTTCAATCCACCGGAGACGATCATGCCCTGGACTGATTCTCTTGAGCGCAATGACAAGGTTGTGGTGTTTGACCTCAAGCCACAAATTTTCGCCAACATCCAACGCGTCTATGCTGGAAAGGACGTAGCCAGCCTCGATATCATTGCGGGAGACGACACCATTTTTGATTACTTCAAACTCACTTTGTATTATTAGTGTCCTGCTGGCGGCCTTGCCGCTGGCGGGCCAGCCTTGTGTTGCTGCTCCACGCGGCATGACGGCACAGTTTACCTTTGACGGGCCCCGGCCACCTGCTCACTTGCTGACCCCCGGTAAGGTTGGCCAGGCGCTGCGGCTGAATGGCGTGGATCAGTATTGGGAGATCCCGCTTTCTACGCGCGGTCTGGAGGTTGGTGCTGAGGATTTCACCATTGAAGGCTGGCTGCGCACTCGCGCTACCGGTTTTGCACGTAACATCATCGACAAGCGGGATACGGCTCCCGCCGGATATCTTGTCTTTGTGCAAAACGGCCAGCTTGGCTTTCAACTGAGCCAGGGGGCCGACCGCAGCGATACCATCTCGCGGGGCAAGCCTGTCAATGATGGCACCTGGCATCACTTTGCTGTAGTGGCGCAGCGGCTGCCTCCTCAGCCAGCTCGCATTTATGTGGATGGGGTGGAGGTGCCGTCTCGCGGCCGTGCTCTGCCTACCGAGGCGATTGATACACCGCAGATCCCGCTTTGGTTTGGTCGCCACCACCGCAACGTCATTGTTGACCGCGAGAATATGTTCTTTGCTGGCGACATTGACGAGGTGGCGTTTTACCGTCGCCCGCTCACGGTTGCCGAGGTGCGCTCACTCTTCCGGGCCGGCTCAGCCGGAAAATGTTCTTCTCGTTGATCTCGTTTTTCTCTCTCTTTCGCTTTTGATCTTGAGGCCCGGAGTCCGGGCCGAATCAGTCATGAAAAAGAGAGGGACTTCATGAAGTCTATTCAAATCCTGGCGTTGAGCCTATTGGCCATCGCCCCACTGTCGGCTGCACCGATTAGCAGCCTACCAAACCTTAATACAATCTTTGTGATTGAAGTTACCGGGGTCGCAACCACCCATAATTTTCTGCCCTTTGGGGCGGTCGAGCAGGTTGGCAATGTTCCGCCGGATATCGCGACCAATGGAAATGAGCAATACGATCTGTTTTACTCAGACGCCAATGGCACTGCTAACCAAAATGGCGAATACCTAACAATCACGTGCAACTATGAGCAATTCGGTTTCACGGGCTGTAACATCGCTGCGGTGGGTCTGACTTTCGCAGGTGGGCCCAATGTGCTTTTCAATACAATTACCTCCCTTCGCACTGGCTTCAGCTACGTCGCCGGCTCGGAGAACCTGATCATCGACAACGATCTGACGACCTTTTCCTCCCTGGGTAACAATTCGGATGGCAATCCGCTTCTTCGGGTCACTCTCGGTGTCACGGCTCCTTCGGGGAATGAGGTTCCAGAGCCTTCCACATACGCCACCCTGGGAGCAGGCTTGCTGGCTGCTGGCTACTTTCGGAGGCGCAATGGCTAGTTGACGAAAACTTGAGGTCAGCAGGGCGCGGAGGAGAAGGGGTGAGGAATCGCCCTGACCGCGCCCTTTCATGAGGCTGGTTTATTCCTCTGGAGGCGAGGGAGCGATTTCTCTCAAGAACCATTGCTTTTGACCGATAAGCCACGCTAGAGGCGCAGTTGCCAGACTATTTTCGAAATTTATTCCGGGCAAATTTCATGCCGCATGGCTACTGCCTGCGTTGGGACTCTGACGTTCTCTGGGTTCACGTTATCTCGGATGCGCTGATCGCGTTATCGTATCTTTCGATTCCAGTTCTGCTGGTGATGGTGGCGCGCCGCCGCAAGGACATTCCCTTCAACTGGATCTTTGCCGCCTTCAGCATCTTTATCCTTGCCTGCGGTGCAACGCACGCGTTTTCTATTGTTACGATTTGGAAGCCGCTTTACCGGGTGGAAGGTGTTCTGAAGGCGATTACCGCAATTGTCTCGGTGATCACGGCGATCCTGCTGGCGCGTCTGATTCCCACTTTGCTGAAGATTCCCAGCACAGAGCAATTACACGAGGCGAATCGAGCTCTGGCGCAGCATATCCACGAAAAAGAAGTGGTGGAGGCTGAGCTCCATCGCTCTCAGGAGCAGTTACAACTCCTGAACCAAGGGCTGGCAGATCGCAACCGCGCACTGGAGGCGCAAACGATTCGTGCTGAAGAGGCCAGCCGTGCCAAGAGCTCGTTTTTAGCCGCCATGAGTCATGAGATTCGCACACCTATGAATGGAGTTGTGGGCATGGCGGATCTGTTGAAGCATACGCCGCTCAATTCCACGCAAAGTTACTATCTGAGTGCCATCCGGTCGAGCAGCAGTGCACTGGTTAGCATCATCAACGACATCCTTGATTTCTCAAAAATCGAAGCCGGCAAACTGGAACTGGAAGCCACTCCGTTTGATCTCGATCAGTTGGTAAATGAAGCCATTGAACTGGCTGGGGTATCCGCTGCGGGCAAAGACGTGCAGCTTACGCTGAAACTGGACGAAGCTGTACCGCTTGATTTGGTGGGCGATCCTGGACGACTGCGTCAGGTGCTGATGAACCTATTGTCCAATGCGATCAAATTTACGCCTCGTGGCCAAGTCTCTCTGGATGTCTCTCGCGAGGCTGACGAGGGGAAATACTCCCGCCTGCGTTTTTCGCTGACCGATACGGGTATTGGCTTGACTGCGGAACAGATTTCTACTTTGTTTCAGGCCTTCCAACAGGGTGACCGCTCCACTACGCGACGCTTTGGCGGAACGGGTCTTGGCCTTACGATCTCGAAAAGGTTGGTGGAGGCGATGGGAGGCACCATCGGAGTGACTAGCCAGCCAAGCATTGGCAGCACCTTTACGTTTACTGTAGTTCTGGCACGGACGCATCGGCCGGCGACTCGGCCGCTCTTGCCTGACAGCCGCATTGGCCTGCTCTGCAATGCATCGACGGGGCAAACGGCACAGCGCTTCCTCGAAAAGGAGGGCATTGCAGTGGTGCCCTTGTCTGCAAGCGATTTCGCAGTTGAGAGTCTGGTTGATTCCGGCCTTGCTGCCACTCGCCTCTCCAAACTCGCGGTTCTGCTTGTTGACACCGGGGCCCTACCCAGCCGCCATGATCTGTGCGTAGTGCGTGCGGCGACTCCAGCGGAAGTGCCGATCCTGCTTCTGGGCAGCCCGAATGACTGGCCGGAGGATGAAGCCAATCCTGGCTCAGCAGCGGATCACTTGACCTGTGTTAGCAAACCCGTTCGCCGGTGGCCTTTGTTTAAAGCTCTTGGCCATGCGCAGTCTGGTTTGGCACCGGCTTCGTTTGTTGCGCCTGTGAAGCGCAGCTACGATGGGCTTGTACTTCTGGTGGAAGACAACAAAGTGAATCAGGTTATTTCGATGAGCTTGTTGAAGTCGATTGGTTGCCGGGTGGAACTTGCGCAGAATGGCGTGGAGGCTTGTGCTGCGGCCGCTCGTCAGCAATATGACCTCATCCTGATGGATTGCCAAATGCCCGAAATGGATGGGCTTCAGGCGACCCAACGCATACGCGAGTTAGAAAGTGCAGCTTCGCGTACTCCTATCGTTGCTCTTACGGCCGGGGCACTGGCTGAGGAGCGTGAAAATTGCCTTGCTGCCGGAATGGATGACTTTATCTCCAAGCCAACCTCACTCCAATCCCTGTCGGCTGCCCTCGATCGCTGGCTTCCCAGCCCAACACATCCCTAGGGGGAGGATGGGCTGCGAGCTTTGGCGAAAAGATCGAATGATAGTTTGAGAGGGTGATGTTTTTGTACATGCTGCTGGTTGCCGCCGGATTGTTTGAGGATGGGGTGCGGCTGAGCGGCGAGGGAAGATGGGCTGAGGCGCGGATGAAGTTTGCGGCTTTCGTGCGAGTGGAGCCGGGGAACGCTTTGGCCTGGAAAGCACTTGGGGTGAGTGCGGGTAAGTTGGGTGACACTGTTGAGGCTGAAGAGGCGCTGCGGCAGGGCTGTCGCATCGATCCGAAACTGGAAGATGTCTGTTATTACCATGCGCGCAGCCTGTATACGCTGAATCGTTTTGAGGCGGCGCTGGCGGTGCTCAAGAAGGTGGAGCGGCGCGGGCGTAGCCTTGTTGCGATGGGGCAGGCGCTGGAGGCTCTGGGGCGGGAAGCTGAAGCTGAGGCTGCGTTTCGCGAGGCTTTGCGGCGGCCGGATGCAGTGGATGAGGCGCGGTTGCGAATGGGGGTCTTTCTGTTTCGGGCCGGAAGGATGGAGGAGGCAGAACGACTGTTGTCTGAGGCAGTAAAAGGGCGGCCGGATTTTGGTGAGGCGATGGGGGAATTGGGCCGGGTTTATTACCAGACAGGTAGGATTGCGGAGGCGGTGCAGATGCTGGGAAAGGCTGCCGGGTTGAGGCCTGATCTGGAGTGGATTCCGCTGCTGCTCGAAAGGGCGCGCCGGCGTTTGTAGGTTATTCCAGAACCCGGATGCGCTGGTTTGTTTTCTGATTGGTGAGTGTTTTCGTCTTGCCGTTGGGGAAGCGGATTTCTATCTTTTCGACATTTGTTGCACTGCCCATCCCGAAGTGGACTTCGGGCAGAGATGAACTGGCGTAGCCGACGGCCTGGGTGGCCTGGTTGAACTGGTTTCCGGCCTGGACTTCAGCGCCCAAGATGGTTTCGATGATGAGCCAGTGATTTTGTTTGGCCCGGTCGTTGAGCCAAATGGTGGGGGATTCGCCGAGTCGCGAGGTGACGACGTCGATGGCGCCGTCGTTGTTGAGGTCTGCGAAGGCTGCCCCACGATGGCGGGCTGGGGTGCCGAGAGGTTCGGGCCGGAACGTGTTTTTGCCAGTATTCCAGAGGATGAGATTCTGTTGTTTCGATTTGCGGCTGGAGAAGACCTCGGTGTTGTCGTTGACGTCGCCGTTGGCGGTGAAGATGTCTTTGAAGCCATCGTTGTCGAAATCGTAAATGCCGGTAGACCAGCCTGAGTAGGCGAGGGTGGATGTGCCAATGCGCGTGGGGTAGGTGATGTCTTCAAAGAGGCCTTTGGGCAAAGCCTTGAAGAGGGGGAAGGTTTCGTTGGCCAGGGCGGTGATGAAGATATCGGGGCTGCCGTCATTGTTGATGTCGCGGAAGTCGGCGCCCATGCTGGAGAGGGCTCGGCCATCGTCGTTGAGGCCGATGCCTGCCGGGAGGCCGCGCTCGGTGAAGGTGCCGGTGTGGTTGTTGCGGAAAAGAAAATTGGGGACGGCATCGTTGGTGACCAGAACATCCATCCAGCCGTCGCGGTCGTAATCAGCGAAAGCTACGCCCATACCTTTACCGGTGTGAGCTGAGATGCCTGAAGAGACCGAAACGTCGGTGAAGCGTCCTTTACCGTCGTTGCGGAACAAGGAGTTGGGCAAGCCTTTGTAATGGCGCGGGTGGCAATAGGTGCGGTAGCCGGCCTTGGAGTCGCCGCAGAAGGGCTCTGTGGCCGGGTTGAAATCGACGTAGTTGACGATGAAAAGATCGAGGTCGCCGTCGTGATCGTAATCGAAGAAGCCGGCAGAGATGGACCAGCCGGTGGAGGGAAAGGGGAGCTGCTGGAATTTCCCTTCGCCGAGATTGCGGTAGAGCAGGTTCTGGTTGACGCCCGTGATCAAAAGATCGGTGCGGCCATCGTTATCAAAGTCTGCGGCGGCCGCGCCCATGGTGTAGCCGGCGTGCGTGATGC
>CANGVB010000122.1 GCA_947456995.1 Bryobacteraceae bacterium
CCAACGAGGATTGGGACCAGAAGCTCTCCGCCACCGCAGGCGGCCCAAGAGGCCCGGCCTTAAAGACGGATCTTGAGCCCAGCGTGAAAATCGTAGGCAAGCAAATGGTGAACGGCAAACTCTGGTTGCAAGTTACGATTCTGGACGCTGGTCTATGTGAGGCACCGAAGCCGAAAGTGATAGCCAAAGGCTGGGTGCCTCTGCGGATGGTCTGGTATTCCTCGAGCGGCGGTTAGCTCTTGGGCGCGTAGTAACCAGGACGGGCCCGCACAATCAGATCCTTGCGGCCTTTGACGCGAATCTGCACGGGGTGCCACTGGCCGTCGGTCTTGATCGGTTCCGGGCGGTAGAGGATGTTGTACTGGCTGCGAAGTTCGTTGGCGATATTCTCAAAGCTTTGCGCAAGATCACTGGCCTTGAAGGGGAAGAAGGTCATGCCGCCGGTGCGCTCCGACATGTGCTTGAGGATGCGGTCGCCTTCGCTTTCGATCCTGGTGATGTTGGTTGAGATCGTATAGATCACGACGTCGGCCTTGAGGGCCATCTCGATCGCCTGCTCGCGCGTCATTACAGACTGAGTATCATCACCGTCGCTCAGGATCACCATGGCACGGCGAAACTTGAAGAGCGGCTGATCCTGCATCAGCTTGTCTTTGCAGGCATAGTAGATTGCGTCAAACAAAGCAGTACCGCCGCCAGCGCGCATGTCGCGCACGGTCTGCGATAGCTTCTCGACATCGCCGGTCAGGTCAGCCCGCAACTCTACCTGGTTATCGAACGACACGACGATCGCGCGGTCTTCTTTCGGACGGATCACCGAGGTGATGAACTCAACTGCGGCTTCCTGCTGGAACTTGAAGCGGTCGCGCACGGAATTGCTGGAATCGATGAGGATGCCGAGGCGCAGAGGGAGATTGGATTCAGCCACAAACTCCAGAATGTTCTGGGGCTTCTTCTCTTCAAAGACCTCAAAGTCCTCGCGATTGAGGTTGATCACGAAGCGGCCTTTCTTGTCAGACACCGTGTAAAGAAAGTTCACACGAAACACATCGAGGATGATGCGGTTGGGATCGGTGTTCTGAGCGTAGGCGGCGAGCGGTACAGCGAGGAAGTTGCGGCGATTCACATTCCTATTGTAGGGGGCGAAGCCAGTCTTTGAGTTCCTCGGCTAGCGGAGCTTCGATCTGGATGGATTCTCCGGTTGTGGGCTGGGTGAACCTGATTCGCCAGGCATGCAGGAAAAATCGGCCCGAATCGTGAGGGCGAGCGCCATAAAGAATATCGCCGGCAACCTTGTGGCCAAGATGCCCCAGGTGGACGCGGATCTGATGGGTGCGCCCGGTGCCGATCTTCACCTCCACCAGCGTGAAGCGCTCATAGCGCTTGAGCACCTTCCAGTGCGTGATCGCTTCGCGCCCTAGTTCCGGATCGTCCTTGACGATGGCTGCCATGCGGACGGGCTTCCAGGGATCGCGGGCAATCGGGCGGTTTACGGTACCGGTGTCGTTCTTCATTACGTTCTCCACCAGCGCGATATAGGTCTTTTCTACTTCGCGACCGGAGAACTGATCCTGCAGTTTGCGATGGGCAATGTCGTTTTTTGCCACCAGAATTACCCCGCTGGTGTACTTGTCGAGACGATGTACGATCCCGGGGCGCAAATCACCACCCAACTGCGAGAGCTTCTCAAAACGAAAAAGCAGGGCGTTGACCAGCGTTCCGTCAGTTGTACCGGCACCGGCATGAACCGTCATGCCGGCAGGCTTGTTGATCGCGACAAGATCGTCGTCCTCATAAAGAATCGAAAGTGGCAGATCCTCGGCAGTCGCCTTCAGTGCTTTCAGCTCTAGCGGCTCCACTTCGATCTCTTCGCCACCCTTGAGAACGTGCGAAGCCTTTTGCGGTTTGCCGTTTACCTTGACGCGATCCTTCTTGATCCACTCCTGCAGCCTGCTGCGGCTGTACTTGGGATAGAGAGTTTGAAGGAAGATATCGAGCCGTTGCGGCTCACCGTCAAAATTCATAAGGCCATTGGGGCTTGGCACCAACGCCGCCATCGACGAAGAGCGTTTGCCCGGTTACGAATTCACTTTGATCGCCGGCGAAGAAGAGAACTGCCTTGGCGATATCCATCGGCATCCCGATGCGGCCCAGCGGGGTTACCGGTGCCCAGGTGCCGGCGTAGTCGCCTGTTTCAGCCTTGGTGCGTTCCACTTCGGTTGCCCCGGGTGCCACGCAGTTTACGCGGATCTGATACTTGCCCAGTTCTACTGCAGCCACTTTGGTGAACATTTCGATGCCACCTTTGGAGGCGGTGTAATCCACCAGTCGCGGGAAGGCAAGCTTGTTGCAGCCAGAGCCGAGCGTGATGATGCTGCCACCGTGTGACTTTGCCACCATGCGACGGGCACCTTCCTGGGTGCAAAGAAAAGTACCGCGGACGTTGGTGTTCATCACCTTGTCCCAGTCTTCGACTTCAAGCTCGAGCAGCGGCTTCCAGGTTTGTACTGCGGCATTTGCCACTACGACGTGCAGGTCTGAGAAATGCTCGTCGAATTGTTTGAAGAGGTTTCTGACGCTTTCGACATTGCCAACATTGCCCTGCAAGGCAACAGCTTTGCGCCCAAAAGATTCAATCAGGGCAACTGTGTCTTGCGCCCCGGGAAGGTCGCTGTTGTAGTTCACTGCGACATCAAAGCCAGCCTTGCCCAGTTCAATGGCAATGCACTTACCAATTCCTTTGCTCGCACCTGTTACCAGGGCCACTTTCGCTGATTCTACACTCATGGCTTTATTGTAGACCCCGGAGAGGCTATCATATTACAATCTCAAGTCTTTCAGGGGAGTTCTACTGTATGGTTGCTCGTATTGTTTTGTTTCTCGCATTGAGCCTTTCACTCTTTGCTCAAACTTCCACCACCCAATTGGGCGGTACTGTCACGGATTCTTCAGGCGCAACTGTGCCGGGAGCCAGTGTTGTTGCTATCAACGAAAGCACTGGCCTTCGCTACAACCAAACTACTACTGCCGCTGGTCTTTATGCCTTTCCATCGATTCCTGCGGGCAGCTACACGCTGGCTGTGGAAGGCAAAGGTTTCAAGAAGTTCCAGCTCACCAAAATCGTATTGCAGATCAATACGCCTGCCAGTGTAAATGCGACGCTTGAAATTGGTGCGGCCAGTGAGACGGTCAATGTAGAAGCAAACTCAGAAACGATTCAGACCAACAATGCCGTAATCGGCAACGTAGTGGAACGCAAGGCGATTGAAGCGCTCCCGCTCAACGGGCGCAATCCCCTGAACCTGCTCATTTACGAGCCCGGCGTGCTGCAGCGCTCCGGCGGCACGATCAGCGTCAACGGTTCGCGCACCGGTGCTGTTAACGTCACCATCGACGGCATCGAAGCCAACGAAAGCACCAACCCCAACCCCGTAAACAATATCTTCCGCCTCAATCCCGACAACGTGCAGGAATTCAAGGTAACCACCTCTAACCCCTCGGCTGAAGAAGGCCGTAACTCTGGTGCAAACGTATCAGTTGCTACGCGCTCCGGCACAAACGAATTTCATGGCACTGCCTTTGAGTTCTTCCGCAATACCGCGCTGAACTCGAACGAGTTCTTCGCCCGCGCACAGGGTCAGCCCAAGCCTGAGATCAAGCTGAATCAGTATGGTTTTGAACTCGGCGGCCCGATCCGCAAGAACAAGACCTTTTTCTTCGGCTCCTGGCAGGGGCAGAAGGTGAACTTTGCTGATCCTGTCGACAAGAGCTTTGGTACGGTAACTCTCTATACCCCGTCCGCACTTGCCGGCAACTTCCGCTACGTAGCGCTCGACGGCCGTGTTCCCTTTACCCTGAATGGCCAGCGCATCACCCAGAATTCTCCCCAGCTTGTGGATCAGCGCACAGGTGCGCTTGCTCCCGGGGTTCGCAACTGCGCCGCCAGCACCGACATCAACTGCATTGCCAGCTTCAATGTCTTCTCCAATGGCGGTTTCTCCCCGGTGGTGAGATCCGTACTTGGCGGCTATCCAGCGCCAAATTCTTATGCCGGTGGTGATGGCCTCAATACAGGCAACTACTTCTGGAACAGCCCCTTCCAGATTCGTGGCCCGCAGTACCTGGGCCGCATCGATCACACCCTCAGCGACAAGCACAACCTCTGGGGCCGTTACCTTGGAGCCGAGCAGAACACACTCAACGGCGACCCGCTCAACGGCCGCCCCATCGTGATTCCCGGCTATCCGGCTCGTGGTGAGGTCTTCCGCCCTGCCATCAACGTTGCCGCCGGAATTCGCAGCGTGATCAGCCCTCGCCTGGTGAATGAATTCACTATGGGCTTCTCGCGTTTTCAGTTCCTGTTTACGCAGGGCGAAGCGAATCCGAACTTCCCCAATGTTCCGCGCTTTGCGCTGAACAATTCAACCGTAGACTACACAGCGAATCCCCGCACCTTCCGTGCAGTGAATACAATCCAGTACATCAACAACCTCACCTACATTGCCGGCGCGCACGTCATGAAGTTTGGTGGCAACATTCGCTTCTACCAGCACAACGACCAGCGTGGCGACGTAGGCGGCACATCGCTTGTGCCCAGTATTTCTCTGTCTCGTGCGATTCGAATCGCACCGGGCTACACATACCCGGCACAGACTGGCGCCGCTGCCGCCGGTATCGCTTCCAACGATTTGAATCGCTTGCAGAACACGGTTAACGATCTGGTCGGCGTCCCTGCCCAGATATCGCACAGCTTCCTTGGCGACCTGCGCAGCGATACTTTCCTGCCCTTCCAGACGGGTGAGAAGTCGGTTACGCTTTGGGCCCAGGGCCAGCGCACCAAACAGTACAACTTCTTTGCCCAGGATGAGTTCCGCCTGAAGCGCAACCTCAGCATTAGCTATGGTGTGCGTTGGGAAGTAAACGCCCCGCCCACTGAAGCTGGTGACCGCGTTTATGTCCCCAACAGGATCATGGATGGCAGCCAGGGGACGGTTAGCTTTGTCCCTGCCGGCCGCTGGTATCAGAACTTCAACTGGGGCGCCCTCGCTCCCCGTCTTGGCATCGCCTGGTCTCCTGGCGGCAACACGCGGACGGTAATCCGTGCTGGCTACAGCTCGGCTTTTGACCCGATCAGCACCTTCCAGGTCACCTCGATTGCTACGGCTGTTCCTGGCCAGGTTTTCTCTTGCGTCGCTGTTGTCGGCGGAGCTACGACGCCAGGTTGCGCCACTGCACCTGATGTGCCGCTGGCTCAGTTTCCCAACCAGTTGACCCCGCCTACGGCCAGACCCACTTCTCAGCTCACACCCAGTGTCAGCACCTTCAACACTGCGCCCCCGGCGCGCGTATTCGACCAGAACATGAAGCTGCCCTACGTGCACATGTGGAACTTCACCATCCAGCGTGAATTGCCCGGTGGCTATGTGGCCAGCGTCGGTTACGTCGGCCGTCGCGGCACTCGTCTCTATCGCTCATGGGACATGAATCAGTTGCGCACAGAATCTGTGTTGCCGAGCTTCCTCGCCATGCAGCAAAACACCAGAATCGCCGGCTGCCGTCCAGACGGCACGCTCAGCAATGGCTCGCCCTGCGTCGGCGCAACACCGGTGCCGCTGATCCAGCAAGGCATCATGACCAGCGCCTTTGCTAACGGCGCCGTATCGCTTACCGATCTTTCCCCCAACCAGAACGCACTCGGCAACCTCGCTCTGCGTCTTGAGCAGACCACCACTGCGGCACGGCTTCGTCCCAACCAGCAGTTTGGCCAGATCCTTTATCTCGACAATGGCGCCGACTCGATCTACCACGGTTTACAAACCACCTTCCGCAAGCGCTTTGACAATGCTGGTGTGTTGCTCTCGGGTTCCTACACCTTGTCCAAGGCGATCGACAACCTCTCCACCGACCCGGTGGCCGCAACTGCCGGTGGTGGCCAAACTACGACCAGCGCCCGCACGCCTGCCGATTCTCGCAACTACGATAACGAGCGCGCCCGCGCCGACTTCGACCAGCGCCACGTCATCAACATGAGCGGTATCTACGAACTGCCCTTCGGCAAAGGCAAGCGTCTCTTTGGTAACGCCAAGGGTCCGCTGAACACGCTCGTCGGTAACTGGAGCCTGAATGGCATCTTTACCTACCAATCGGGTGAGCCTTTCACGGTTCGTTCGGGCTTCCTCACTGCCAACAACACCGCACAAAGCCGCGCCGCACTGGCCCCGGGTGTGACGTCATATCCGAAAGCCAAGCTGCAGGACAAGCCCGGTACTCTTGGGCCGGTGCTCTTCCTCGACAACTCGCAATTCGCAGTGCCGGCACCCGGCCAGCTGGGTATTGGCCGCAATGTCTTTCAGGGCCCGATCTTCTGGAACCTCGACTTGAGTGCCTCCAAGGCATTCCAGCTGAACGAACGCATCAAGCTCACCTTCCGGGCTGAGGCCTTTAATTCCCTCAATCATGCAAACTTCCGCAATCCGCGCGATGCCAGCGTCGGCAGCCCGGCCTTCAACTCAAACGTTTTCGGCCAGACCTGCTGCGTCAGTCTTTCGACTGCCAGTTCCTCGTCTACCAATCAGAACGGTGAAAGCTGGCGCGTGATCCAGTTGGCTCTCAAGCTAAACTTCTAGCCATTCTGGACAAATCAGGTCCGGTATTGTAATCTGACAGTGTCCTGCAATTCATTTGCGAAAGATGCTGCTTTAGATGATCCGGAAAATTCTGTTTTGGTCACACCTTGTGGCCGGTTGCGTGGGTGGCCTCATCATCCTTTTAATGTCTGTAACTGGCGTTCTGTTAACGTATGAACGCCAGCTACAGACCAGCGCTGAGGTTGGTGCCTTCACAGTGTCAGGTGCAAGTAAGTTGCCACTGGAAGAGCTGCTCAATCGTCAAGTCTGGACCGCAACTCCTACCATCACCTTGCGATCTGCTGCTACTGCTCCGATTGAAGTAAATCGAGGCAAGGCAGGCATCGTTTATCTCGATCCTTCCTCGGGCCAAGAATTGGGCAAACCGAATCTGGCGCGGCGCGAGTTTTTTCAAAAGGTGAGGGGTTGGCATCGCTGGCTGGCCTGGGAAGGCGAGTGGCGCACCTGGGGCAAGGCCATCACCGGAGCTTGCACGCTCGCCTTTGTCTTTCTGGTTCTCTCTGGCCTTTTCATCTGGATGCCACGCGTGTGGAGTTGGAAGCACCTCCGCCCCATCACCTGGTTCCGCAGCGGGCTCAGCGGTAAAGCGCGAGACTTCAACTGGCACAACGCCATTGGCATCTGGTCTGCCATTCCGCTCTTCTTTGTCATCATCTCGGCGCTGCCGATCTCTTATCCTTGGGCGAACGAGCTGATCTATCAGGTGACAGGTACGGAGATGCCGAAAGCAGCCAACACGCCGGCACCGAAGGGCGCGCCGAATGCTGCTGGAATCGATCGTCTGGTAGAAGTGGCCAAGCGCGAACCCGGCTGGCAAAGCGTGAGCTTCCGGCTGGAGCCTGGAGAGGGGCCGATTACCTTCACAGTAGACCGTGGCGATGGCGGGCAGCCGCAACTCAGGTCTACTCTCACTCTGGATCGATCTACCGCAACAGTCGTCAAGAGCGAACGATTTGAAGACTTCAACACGGGCCGCAAGGTGCGATCGTTTTCGCGCTTCCTGCATACAGGGGAAGCACTGGGTTTGCTAGGACAGACCGTCGCCGGCATTGTTTCCGCCGGTGGCGCAGTCCTTGTCTGGACCGGTATCGCGCTTTCGCTGCGCCGCTTTAGCGCCTGGCGCCGCCGTCAGACCGCCTGATGTATTCGATTGCCGCATCGAGCACTTCGTCTTTGTTGGCCTTGATCCCGGCAATCGTCGGCTTCACTACAATGTCCGGCACAATGCCAATTCGCTGCGTGGGGCGATTGTCGGGAAAGTAGATACCGATTCCGCTGATCATCGAAGATGCGGCACCGGGTAAAGAGATTTGCGAGACATTTCCGTCCGCCCCGGCTGTAGTGCTGCCCATCACAATTGCATTGGGCGCTGCTCGAAAAGCCATAGTGGTGTACTCTGCTGAACTCTGGGTAGACTCGTCGACCAGGATCACAACCTTGCCTGGGTAGTGTGGTTCCTTTGGCTGTATCTTGGGGCCTGTCATCCAGTGAAAGGCTCCAGGATTAGCAAGATCCATATTCGTGAACTGAACGAATGAAGTAGGGGAGCGAACCAGGTGGCCCCCGAGGCTGAAGACCATGAACTCCGCAGGGTAATTTCGGATGTCGATGATCAGCCCTTTGGTGCCTGCCGCAGATTGAATGTAATTTGGTGCTTCTGCGGCACTTACGGGGCGCAGCTTTAAGTAGGCGACATCTTCCGAAAGTTTTTGAAAGGTTGGCCCTGGCAGATGATGCTCCACGCCTGCCTGTAGATTAAGGTCATTTCTCGGGACACGCGTGATTTGATATTCAAGTGACTTACCGTTACGCAAGATCTCGATCATGGCTACGCCACAGATTCCGCTAGTCATGGAGTTGGCAATGTCTCGCTTA
>CANGVB010000123.1 GCA_947456995.1 Bryobacteraceae bacterium
GATCACGACCTACTTCTCGCTGATGAAGCGCCCGCCGATAGCGCGTGTGGCCATTGGCGCCACAATCGGCCTGATGCAGGACTCACTTTCACAGCAGCCGCTCGGGATGTTTGGAATCGTAAAGACGATTGTTGGGTATTTTGCTGCCTCGGTGAGTCTACGCTTTGATGTCAACAATCCCGCGCTTCGATTCATGCTTTGCACATTCTTTTTTGTCTTTCACCAGTTCTTTTATTGGGTGATGGTGAGAGCTCTTCTGGGGCAGGTGCCAAATATCAATGGGCTTGATGAAGTAGTGCGGGCGCTGCTCAATTCTGCAGTTGCACTACCTCTCTTTTTTCTGTTGGATAAACTGAGAGAGGATGGGAGCTAGGCTTCCAAGCCTCCAAGAGTTTTTGTGTTTCAACTATCAGGACGCTCGCGACAGTTAGATTTCCAGGACCGCATTCGGTTGCTGCGCGATGAATCGAAGTTCGCGCAGGGTAAGATTGCATTTCTGCAGTACCTCAGTGTCGGTATTTTCCTGTTTATCGTAGGGGGCTATTGGAACCTTCAGATCCGCAACGAAGAGATCTATTCCCTGAAAGCAGAACGCAATCGAATCAAGGCTTTGCCGATTCCCGCGCCGAGAGGCAAAATCCTGGATCGCGACAAACGGGTAATTGTCGACAATCATTCCAGCTTCTCCGTATTGCTTTCCCTCGAAACGCTCAAGGAAGAGCATCTGCGTCCCATCGCTGAAGGTCTCGATCTGGATTACGACGAAGTGATCGCCCTGCTGAAGAGCCGTCGTTCACGGCCCAGGTATTTGCCCATTACACTCAAGAAGGAATTGACGCCCGCCGAGATCGCTTTTGTCGAATCACACCGCGATCCTGACACCTATCCGGAACTGGAGTTGATTCACACCGAGCGCAGGGTTTATCCATCGAATGGCTTTGCTGCGCACCTGATCGGGTACATTGGGGAAGTTTCTGAGGCGGAACTCAACCAGGCCGATTTTGCCAAGTATCAGCAGGGTGATCTGGTCGGCAAGACTGGGATTGAGCGGCAGTACAATGATCTTCTTACCGGTCAGGACGGCCAGCGACAGGTGCTGGTGGACAACAAGGGGAATGAGCGTAGAGTTCTTGGGCTCAAACGAGCGGTGCCTGGCCAGTCGATTGAACTGACCCTGGATCTTGATGTTCAGACAGTTATGGAACTGGCAATGGATGGCCGCCGCGGCGGTGCTGTTGCTCTGGATCCCCGCAACGGCGAGGTGCTGGCGATGGTGTCCCGGCCCGGATTTGACCTCACCAAGCTCTCCTCTAGAGAAAGATCTAAAGAGTGGAAAGAAATCTTCTCTAACCCCGAGAAGCCCCTTTTGAATCGTGCAATTCAGGCGCAACTCGCACCCGGTTCCACCTTCAAGCCAATCGTAGCCCTGGCCGCACTTGAGGGCGGCGAAATCACAAACGATACTTCATTCAGCTGTGGCGGCGGGTTGAATTTCTTTGGACGATACTTTCATTGCCACAACAAAAAAGGCCACGGTGCCACATCCCTCAAGCGGGCCCTCGCTCAATCCTGCGACGTTTACTTTTACAACGTAGGCAACAAGATTGGGATCGACCAGATCGCGAAGTATGCCGAAATTGCAGGTTTTGGCGCCAGGACCGGAATCGACCTCCCAGCTGAGGCTGAAGGCACGCTACCTTCCAGCAAGTGGAAGATTCGGGCATTGAGAGAGAAGTGGTACGGCGGGGACACCGTTTCGGTCTCGATCGGCCAAGGCTATCTCACCGCAACGCCAATCCAGCTTGCCCATGCAATAGGCGGCATGGTGATCGGTGGCATCTGGCACACCCCTCATTTGCTTAGAGGAGACGCTCCGGCGAAGCCTGCCCGCAAGGTGGACCTCGATCTTGAGCATGTCCGGCTTGTCACTGACGGTATGTGTGAGGTGGTCAATGGCGCAGGAACTGCTTATGGGTCCAGGATCCCTGGCATAGAGATGTGCGGCAAGACCGGTACTGCTCAGACTGCCTCCAATGAATACCAGAAGGCGAAGAATATTCGCCTGAAAGACAATGCCTGGTTTGTCGCCTTTGCGCCCCGCGTGAATCCCGAGATCGCAGTAGCTGTTCTCTTCGAAGAAGGAGAGCATGGCCCCATGGCTGGCACTATTGCACGCGATATCGTAAAGGCCTATTTTGATAAAAAGACCCGAAAAGAGGTCTCTCAGACTCAGCCGTCAACCGTGACTGCAAGTTTGCCCGCTGCTCCTGCAGGAGCAGCAAACTGATGCTTTCCTTCCGCACCCTAAGGGATGTTGACTGGACTCTGCTGATCCTCACCCTCATCCTCTGCGGGATTGGAGTTCTTCAAATTTATTCGGCCACTCAATCTACCAGTGAAGCGGATCGCTGGTGGAAGCAGGTCATCTATATTTTTGTAGGTCTCTTCGTCTTTTATCTGGTGAGTCAGATCGACTATCACACGCTGGTTGGTCAAGCTCCTTTGATGTATGTCGTTTTCGCGGGCATCCTGGTTTTTCTGCTGATCCTGAGTCGTGTCGTATTGGGCGCGAAACGGTGGATCAGTCTCGGGGCTGGCTTCAAGTTGCAACCAAGCGAATTCATGAAGCTAATCCTGATCCTCTTTGTGGCTCGATACATATCCGAGCTGAAGACGGATTCCATGAGCCTTCGCGATCTGTTAAAGCTCTGCGGCCTCGTTCTCGTCCCATTCATCCTCGTCGGATTACAACCCGACCTGGGTACTGCTCTTTGCTACTTGCCAATTCTCGGTGTTGGTGTCTTGCTTGCTGGCCTTACCAGGCAGCAGGCTATGGCCATCATGATCATTCTGCTCCTCATTGTTCCCACTGGCTGGTTTGCCCTGAAGGATTACCAGAAGGCGCGCATCACCAGCTTTATGGACCCCGCGTCCGACCCTCAAGGCTCTGGATACCAGGTAATGCAGTCCAAAATTGCCGTAGGTTCCGGAGGCATGTGGGGCCTCGGCGTAACACGGGGAATGCAGATCCAACTTCGCTTTTTACCCTTTGCTCATACGGACTTTATCTTCGCCGCTTTTGCTGAAGAGCATGGCTTCGTCGGCGTGGTCGCCGTACTTGGGTTATATTTCCTACTATTGATGCAAATTTTGCAAAACGCACAAACTGCCCCAGACCGGGCAGGCACCGCCATTTGTATGGGCGTTGGTGCGTTAATGCTTTTCCACGTTCTGGAGAATGCTGGGATGGTTGCCGGGCTAATGCCAGTGGCGGGAATTCCCTTGCCATTGATGAGCTATGGCGGCTCGAGTATTCTCTCGTTTTTTCTCATGCTGGGGCTCGTTAACAATGTACGACTCCGGCGATTCTTGCAGTAAGATGACCTGGGCCAAACTATGACCGCCTTGGGCTACAACAATTTGGAACTATTTTGCCGAGACGCTTTTGCTGGACTTCTCCCCGCTTCAAGGATGACGCCTTGCGGCTCTGCCGCCGCACGCGATTTCTCCGCGGGCCAGTTTCCGGCCACCAAACGCTTCTATACGCACTCAGTGCATTTCGCGTCTTGTTTCGAGTCGAGTTGATTTCCAGAGTTGTATTCCAGGCCGACGGTTCTCCCGGGATCCTTAAGGAGATGCCTGATGGCAAAAGAGTTAGTAATTTCCACTGGGCGGCACGAAACCCGTGTCGCCATCATGGAAGAAGACCAACTGGTCGAAATTTATTTCCAGCGCGCTAACGAATACTCGCTCGCTGGATCGATCCACAAGGGACGCGTAACGCGCGTCCTTCCCGGAATGCAGTCCGCCTTCGTTGACCTTGGTCTAGAACGCGACACATTCCTCTATGTCTCTGACTTCTTCGAAGAGAACGAAGAATTCGAAAAGATGCCCGAAGGCCGTGAGCGTGCCGAACGTACCGAGCGCCCGGATCGCGATCAGAACCGCGGACGCGGTAGGGATGGCCGCGATGGTGGACGAGGCAGAGGCCGTGATCGACGCGAACCTCTAGTGGCTCAGGCTGCCGGAGCCGATGCTCCTGTGATCGATGCTCCTGTTGCTGCGCCTGTCGATGCCGACAGTCCGCGAGTTGTGGTTGAGCGTCAACCTTCTGGAGAAGGTGAAGATTTACGTCGCGGCAACCGTCGTCGTCGTCGTGGTCGTTCGCCCCAGGGTGGCAATTTCCCGGAATCGAAGTTCGCAGATACAACCGAAGCTGAAGAAGCTGTAACAGAGGAAATCGAAGCAGTCATTGAGGCGCATGAAGATGTAGATGCTCCTTCGATGCCGATTCTGCTTCCCGGTGAGACGCTCTCAAAGTACAGAGGCCGCCCTGCTGAGGCTGTTGCTGCATTCGAGGACGAGGTCGAAGTCGAGTCTGAGGAAGTGGATGAGCCTGAGCTGGCCTTTGAGGCTCAAGCCGAAATTCACGAAGCCCCCGTAACGCCCCTAAAGGCGATTACCCCTGAGTCCATCGCAGAGCGGCGAGAAGCCGAAGTGCTCGAAGAAGTAAAAGAGCATCTCGCTGAGATGGCCAAAGAGAACGAAGAACAGCGGGACTTTGAAGAAGCCGAACGTCTGGTCTATGAGGACAAAGAGAATGCCGAGGCCGAAGCTGCCCTTGCCGCATCCACTCAAGTCGACAGTCTGGATCTAGAGGACGCCGAGGGGCAGGACTCTGCCGATGAAAACGAAGACGATGGAGAGCCGACAGTCTCACTGGAATCAGCTTCAGGTGAACTGGATGAAGTTCAGGCATTAGCCGAAGGCGAATCTGAAGACGCAGACGGGGTTCTTCCCTCTCTTGGCTATTCAGCGCATTTGCGGCAGACAGATCAGCGCTTCCTTCAGCAGAGACCGCCACAGGAAGGCAGCGAAGGTCAGGATCGCGGCGGAAGACGCCGCCGCAGGGGTGGACGGGGGCGCGATCGTGAGCGTGCTCCTGAGGCCGCCGCAGGCGCAGCAGCTGTTCCGGTGCTGACCGAAGGCGAAGCCGCCGCCGCACCCGCTGTAGAAGCACAAAGAGAAGCCAGCCCTCGCCGTGACGACGGGCGCCGCGACGGACGCAACCGCCGTGATCGTGGGGATCGATCTGAGCCCCGTGGCGAACGCCCTGCAACCGACCGTACGGATCGACCGGAGCGTTCTGCAGATCGCAATGACCGGCCAGACCGTGAGCGCCGTCCTCAGCCCTCGATTACTGAGCTCCTCAAAGAGGGTCAGGAAATCCTGGTGCAGATCGCCAAGGAGCCCCTCGGACAAAAGGGAGCTCGAATTACCTCGCATATCGCGCTGCCAGGCCGCTATTGCGTCTACATGCCCACGGTGGATCACACCGGCGTGTCTCGCAAAATTGCTTCGGACGAAGAACGCCTTCGCCTGAAGCGTATTCTTCAGAGCCGCAAAGAAGGCATACCCGGCGGCTTTATCATCCGCACTGCTGGTGAAGGCCGGACAGAGGAAGAAATTCTGGCCGATATCGATTTCCTGAGCAACCTCTGGGTGGATATCCGAAAGAAGGCCGAAAGCAAGCCAGCCCCCGCTCTCATTTACCACGACCTCGAAATTGTAGAGCGCGTCTTGCGCGATCAGCTCGGCCCCGACTTCAAGTCGATCTGGGTCGACAATGAAGAGATATACGAGAGCATCTTGCGCTTCCTCGAGCGCTTCCAGCCGATGATGGTTTCTCGCGTAAAGATGTACACGCGTCAGGCCTCCATTTTCGACAACTTCGGCATCTCACAGGAACTCGAAAAGGCGCTACGCCCGAAGGTGTGGTTGAAATCAGGTGGTTACATCGTAATCAATCAGACCGAAGCACTCGTAGCCATTGACATCAACACAGGTAAGTTTGTTGGTAAGTCCAATCGGCTTGAAGATACGATCGTCAAGACAAACATCGAAGCTATCCGCGAAATCGTCAGGCAGGTTCGCCTGCGTGATCTTGGCGGCATTATCGTTATCGACTTCATCGACATGGACGAGCGCAAGAATCGGATGAAGGTGATGCAAGCTCTTGAAGAGGCAATGCGCGCCGATCGTGCGCCCTACAAGATTCTCCAGTTCAATGATTTTGGCCTGGTTGCAATTACCCGTAAGCGCGTCAAACAGTCGCTGGAGCGCACTCTCTGCGCCCCGTGCCCCTATTGCGAAGGCTCTGCATACGTCAAGAGTGTCCAGACTGTCGTTGGAGAGATTCTCAACGAAGCCAAGAAATTGGCGAGGGCTCTCGAAGATTCCAAGGACGTTCTGCTCCGCGTGAATCCTGAAGTGGCAAAGGTCTTCAAGTCTTCTGATAACCAGTATCTGGAAGAGCTGGAAGAAATCGTTGGCCGTCCCGTAATGGTGGTCTCCGATGGGTTGATTCATCAGGAAAAGTTCGACCTGGCATAATCCTGAACCAATTCACTACCATGCGATATCAACTTATCCTGGTACTTAGTCTGATTCTGAATACGAAAAGCTCCGCACAGGAGCTTTTCGTGTTTTCAGATCTTTCGATTCTCGCGCAGAAACAGATTGAAAAAGTAGATTGCGAGTCTCTGCTTGCCACGCGAGGGCATGAGGTTTTGTCTCCTGCCCTAATGAAGGGCGAGTTCCTGACTCTGGTGATTGTGCTCAAGCACAAGGCCGGGGCTGCCTTTGTTTTGGATACAGGGCAGTATCCTGCTGGAGCCCTGCCTCTGCGTAGCTTCCGGCTCTTCCCGGGAATGGATGCCCCGCTTGAACTCAACCGCGTGCCCAATCCGTCGAGAGGCCGGATTGGGGAAAGCCAGTCCTGCGCAATTTTTGTCCTTGATGTCGAGGTGCCAAAGACAATGCCGGAAGGGCGGTTGAAGTTAGAGCCAGCGCTATGGGTTTCCGATACAACGGCTCAATCTGGCTGGTTGCGTTATCCGATGGAAATACGGATTCTGCCGAAAGCAGCAGAACAATTCGAGATTCCGCCGCATTGCACGGCTCCAGCGCAATCGTTGAAGTCGCTTCTGATTCGAAACCTCAGCCGCGAAGGTGTTGATTGTCTCAAGCTGGACGAACAAGGGGTCGACATTCAATTCATCGTTCAGCAGCGCCGATTGAGAGGAAAAAACAAGTAGCGAGAGACTGATTTGCTACACTAGAACAAACAGGCTGGAGAGGTGGCCGAGCGGTTTAAGGCGCACGCTTGGAAAGCGTGTGTACAGGAAACTGTACCGAGGGTTCGAATCCCTCCTTCTCCGCCATCTTTAAACTTACCCCCCGATCTTTACTTCTTTTCTTCCCACGATCTCAATCCCAAAGCCTTCCAGCCCAACCGCCTTCAGCGGAGAGTTTGTTAGCAGTTCAATCCTCTTCAACTTCAAATCCCTCAATATCTGGGCTCCAATTCCAACCTGATGCTGCATCTTGGGTTCCCCCTCCGGACGCTGAAGGTGTCTGGCATGAACCTGTAAACGGCCTGTTGATTCTTCGGTGCAGCGTAAACGCTCCTGGTTCCCATGGTGAAGATATACAAGAACCCCGCGTCCTGCCTCTGCGATTAACTTCATAGACGCATCCAGCATCGAGCGGCAATCACAGGCCCTGCTTCCAAATAGATCGCCAAAGGGGCAATGCGAGTGCATCCTTACGAGCACTGGTGCGTCCCCATCCAAATCGCCACACACCAGTGCGGAATGCATTTCGCTATCCAGCTTGTTCTCATAAACGATCATCTTCATCTGGCCATGTGCCGTATCGATAGGCCCACTGCTGTGCCGGAGCACATGACTCTCATTTCGGAGACGGTAGCGAATCAGATCGGCCACGGAGATGAGCTTCATCTCGTGCTTCTTGCAGTACTCAATCAATTCAGGCACACGGGACATTGAGCCGTCTTCGTTCATAATTTCGCAGATAACACCCGCTGGTTTTCTGCCCGCCAGCCTTGCCAGGTCGACGGCCGCCTCGGTCTGGCCGGCTCGAACAAGAACACCGCCACTCTGCGCCCTCAGCGGAAAAACATGGCCAGGGCGAGCCAGATCATCAGGGCCTGTTCCGTCTTCAACGCATACCCGTATCGTGTGCGAGCGGTCTGCAGCGCTAATCCCGGTTGTGACTCCCAGCTTGGCATCGATAGATTCAGTAAACGCCGTTCCAAAGTTGGAGGTGTTGATCCGTGACATCAGTGGCAGATTCAAGCGGTCGCAAAGCTCAGGCGCCATCGCCAGGCAAACCAGGCCCCGGCCGTGCACGGCCATAAAGTTGATCAGGTCTGGGGTTACGGCGTCGGCCGCAAGCGTGAGGTCTCCCTCATTCTCGCGGTCTTCGTCGTCGACAATTACAACCATTTTCCCGGCACGAAAATCCGCAATTGCGGATTCAATTGAATCGAATGGCATACTCCC
>CANGVB010000124.1 GCA_947456995.1 Bryobacteraceae bacterium
AACTCTTTGACGATGTAAGGGTGGTTGTAGTAATCGAGACCGGCGTCATAGATGCCGCAGACCGTTTCCGAAGACAGGGAATCGACACGCTTGAGTGCTTCGCGGAAGTCCTGTATGGCCGGGCCTTCCTCAAAGGCGATTCCGCCCAGATGGAGAATGGCCAAAGGATGGTTTGCATCATCGCCACTCTGCACCAGATAGTCGGTATTGCCAGAATGAGAGCCGAGGCAGCGCAGGGGTACCCAGCCACCGATCTCTGCGGGAAGATCGACAGTTCCTACACCTTGATCTGAAAGCTGGACAAGACGGCTCGCCAGCGCATGCATCTGATCATCGTCGCCGAACCACTTGGCCAATTGGAGTTTTCGCTTTGCGGAGGGAAATGCGAGGATGTCATCCAAAAGTGTTTCGATGTATTGCCATTGCTTGTTAGTCATTGCGTAAGTATCTTTCCCTGTCTTAGGTTTGAGTGTAAGGTCAATGGCATTTCAACGTGAGAGGTGCTTTGCTTAGGTGATTCCGCAAAACACCTTAGCCCGGTTCGTGTAGTACTGGGACTTTCGATTGATTTCTGAAATTTCGATATTGGTTTTGAGTAAGATGTTGGAGGCGATGAGCGAGATATCTCTCTTGCCTGCAATGTTTTACGTTTGTACTACATCTGACTGTATAATTCAGTCAAACTAGACGTAGAACTACGCCCGACAGAGTACTAGGGCAGGGATTGATCCTGCGAAGTCACGCCTGGAACACTTAGAGCCTTAGAGGCGGCTCTAAGGAGGTTTCGCCCACCGCCGGATATAATCAGGGAATGAATTTCCGAAGCATCGTGCTTTTCTTAGCCAGCATTTCCTGCGTCGCAGCAGATCTCAATGGCGTCTGGACGCTGAACTCCAAAGATGGGGATGGGAACCCCGTTAAAAGTGAACTCACGATTCGCGATCAGTCTGGGACGCTTAAGTCAAAGGATGGTAATCGTGAGATCAAATCGATGAAACTGAAAGGAAACTCGGTCTCATTTGAGGTGCCGTGGGGGGACGGAATGATTCTGGTTGAGCTTGAGGCCACCGGAGACACGATCAAAGGCGTCTGGAAGGCAGGAGAAGATGAGGGCCCGATCAACGGCACCAGAGCTGCAGCAG
Organism: Bryobacteraceae bacterium; assembly: GCA_947456995.1. Classification (GTDB taxonomy): domain Bacteria; phylum Acidobacteriota; class Terriglobia; order Bryobacterales; family Bryobacteraceae; genus Bryobacter. The sequence goes on from CANGVB010000124.1 coordinate 1,143, forward strand.
CGGCGCTGACAGGTTTGTGGAAGCTGAGCGCCGAGCGTCCCAATGGCTCCAAAACGAACCTCGACCTCGAGATCAAATCCGAAACAGTCGCAATACTGCGTACGACGGAAGGGCAGGCCATACCACTCGAGCAAGTTGCCGTCGGAACAGACCAGATCAGTTTCACCGTGGCATTACCGCAGGGCAACATCAAACTACAGCTGAAATTGGATGGCGGTGCGCTCAAGGGCACCTGGGCCACACCGGATTCTGTTACTGGCCCTGTCGAAGGCCGGCGCTAAGGCTGGCACCACGTTCGAAATATTCGCCGGCAGTGCCGCTCTTGAGTGCACTGCGAAGCCCTTCCAGTTCTGAGATCAAACCTGCGATAGCGCTATCGACATTGGGTGAATTGGTTTCGAGAATATCCTGCCAGAGATCGAAGCTGGACAGGGCAAGGCGGGTCATGTCTCTCAAACCAGGGCCGGATACCGACGTTACCTGCTTATCCGAGAGGTAGCTGCCCAATGCGGTTGAAAGCAATTGGGGGAGATGAGAACTGAAGGCGACCATGCGGTCGTGCTCTTCGGGGCCAAGCAGAACAGGTTTGCCGCCAACTGCCTCGACGATGGAAATGAGCGCTTCATTTGGTTCGGTAAGCACCCAGGGGCGGTCGACAAAAAGCTCAGCGGAGGCGCCTTCCGGGCCACGAATCTCTTTGCCGGCCATCGGATGGCCACCAACAAAGGTGGAACGGGTGAGAAACGTTGAGGCTGCAGCACAGATCTCAGCCTTGGTACTGCCAACATCGGTGACCAGAGTGCCGAGGCGCAGATGAAGATCGAGCCGTTCCAACAGAGACAGAATCCGCTTCACCGGTTGGGCAAGCAGTACCAAATCTGCGGTTGGAAGAGCCTCCTCCAGGGTCATGGCCACATCGACTGCGCCAATCTCAATTGCTTTTGCAACAACCGCCGGAGAGCTGACACCCACTACCCAATCGAAGATACCGGCGCGTTTGACAGCGAGACCAAAGCTCGAACCAAGCAATCCCGTCCCGATGATGACAACCGTGCGCATTATTCCTGCAGCCGTCGCATTTCGAGCATGATGGCGGTGTAGATGCGTTCGATCGCATCATTTGCAAGAGGGCCCTGATTGCGCGCCCCCATACCTTCAATCACTGCCCGCTCACGGCTGAGTTCCACGACAGGAAGACCGGCAGCCTTTTTGGTAGCGCCGATCTGCAGTGCAACTGCAGCCCTTTCGTTGAGCATCTCCAGGATTCGCGAGTCGATAGAATCGATTTGGCCGCGAAAGCCCTTCAGTTTTTCAACTGCCTCATCGACGCCCACTGAGCGCCCCCTGCTTAAGATCTCTAGCCATTCGCTCTATCGTATCCAAGACTTCGCGGCCCGGGGTACTTTCTATCGTGCGAACAAAGGCGCTACCCACGACGACACCGTCTGCCACACTCCCCACTTCAGCGGCTTGCGAGGCGCTGGAGATACCAAAGCCAACGCCCAGAGGCAGTGACGTGAACTTGCGAAGCTTCTCAACCAGCGGAGCAACCGATGACGAAACCTGCGATTGCTCGCCCGTAACTCCGGTACGCGAAACCACATAGACAAAGCCAGAACAATACTTGGCCACCAGTTCAAGCCTTCGATCGGTACTGGTAGGCGCGACGAGAAACACGGTGTCGAGGCCCACGCCCTGCACGGCGGCAACGAAAGATTCGGCTTCTTCCACGCTCAGGTCTGTCAGCAGGAAACCATCGATACCCACTTCTTTAGCGCGGGCGGCCAGCTTGTCGAAACCGTATCGCATCACAGGATTGAGGTAGGTGAATAGGACGATCGGGATTTGGCTGTGCTTGCGAATTTCCTGCGCAATCTCAAGAACCTTCTCCACCGTCATGCCCGTTGCCAGAGCACGTTCGCTGGCGCGCATAATGACGGGCCCGTCAGCGATGGGATCGCTGAAAGGGACGCCGAGTTCGATGATGTCGGCACCGCCACGCTCCAGAGCCGCGACGATTTCAACCGTCATCTCCGGGCCCGGATCTCCGGCGGTAACATAGGCAATCAATGCAGGCTCATTTTTGGCCTGCAGCTCATTAAAACGCTGGCTGATGCGAGTCAGAATCAAGCTCCTTGAGGTTTTCGCGATAGATATCGATGTCTTTGTCGCCACGGCCACTGAGGTTGACGAGGACGATCTCGTGAGTGCCCATTTGAGGGGCGCGGACGAGAGCTTCGGCAACGGCATGGGCGCTTTCCATGGCCGGGATCAAGCCTTCCATGGTGGAGAGCTCGACGGCTGCCTTGAGGGCAGTGGCGTCGTCGCAATCGACGTATTCGGCGCGGCCGATGTCGTGCAGGTGGGCGTGTTCGGGGCCGATGAGGGCGTAGTCAAGGCCGGCGGAGATGGAGTGTGTGAGAGCAACCTGGCCATCGTTGTCTTGCAGCAGGTAGCTGTAGGCACCATGTAGAACGCCGGGAGCGCCGCCGCTGAAGCGGGCTGCGTGTTCACCGGTTTTCTTGCCCTTGCCGCCGGCTTCGACACCCACCAGCTTTACGCTGAGGTCTGGCACAAAGGCGTGGAAGAGGCCAATCGCGTTAGATCCACCACCGACGCAAGCGATTGCCATATCAGGCAGGCGGCCTTCGCGCTCGAGCATCTGCACGCGGGCTTCGTCACCGATGCAGCGATGGAAGTCACGCACCATCAGCGGATAAGGGTGAGCGCCAAGGGCCGAGCCCAGCAGGTAGTAAGTTGTGTCAACGTTGGTAACCCAGTCACGCATGGCTTCGCTGATTGCGTCCTTGAGCGTACGAGAGCCGTTAGTTACGCCAACGACTTCAGCACCACAAAGCCTCATGCGGAATACATTGAGGCGCTGGCGGCGCATGTCTTCTTCGCCCATGTAGACGCGGCATTGCAGGCCGAGCAGCGCACAGGCGGTGGCAGTGGCGACACCGTGCTGCCCTGCCCCGGTTTCGGCAATGATGCGCTTCTTGCCCATCTTGCGTGCAAGCAGAGCCTGGCCGAGCGCGTTGTTGATCTTGTGAGCGCCAGTGTGAAGAAGGTCTTCGCGCTTGAAATAGATTTTGGCCCCGCCCAGTTTTTCACTGAGCCGCTTGGCATAGTAGAGCGGAGTGGGCCGGCCAGCGTAGTTTTTCAGTAGATCCGCGAGCTCGTTTTGAAAGGCTGCATCAGTTTTGAGTGCAAGGTAGGCCTGCTCGAGCTCTTCGAGCGGTGACATCAAAACTTCAGGAACGTAACGTCCCCCATAAGGGCCAAAGTGGCCACCAGCATCCGGTACGGTCAACATACTGCGTCAAACTCCTTCCGCGCGGCTTCGATAAAGGCGCGCATCTTCGTACGATCTTTTTTGCCCGGCTCAGACTCGATGCGTGAGCAGGCGTCTACGCCCCAGGGCTTCAGGCGACGGATGGCCTCGCCCACATTGGTTTCATCAAGACCACCGGCGAGGATGATCTTGCCCGTAAGGCCTTGGGCCAGATTCCAATCGAAAGACTTGCCAGTGCCGCCCTCGAGCGCCCCGGCAGGGGTATCAAGGACAACGGCTTCAGAGTGTTGCTCATTCAGACGCTCCTGGGTGAGCGGGCCATCGACAGCGATTGCTTTCCAGATGCGCAATCCGTCGATGGAATCCATTTTGTGAAGCTGCGCAACGTCGAGTTGAAACTCCTGCATGAGATCACGCACCTTGGCAGGGTCTTCATTTACAAACAAACCAACGCGCCAGAAATCATCTGGAAGATCGGCGAAGAAGGCACGTTCTTTCACAAAACGAGAGCTGCCTGGCCAGAAGTTAAACCCAATCGCGTCGGCGCCTGCATCAAGGGCGGTGAGGGCGTCCATTGTGTTGGTGATACCGCAAACCTTGACGATCAAGCAACCAACTCCTTCAGCGCCCCCGGATTCTTCATCAGGCTCTCACCTACAAGAAAGGCCTGATAGCCAACGGCGCGCAGGGTGTCGATGTGTTCGCGAGTGAAGATGCCGCTTTCGCTCACCTTTACAGCAGTGGCGGGGATGGCAGCAGCAAGCGTCAGCGAGGTTTCGAGGCTTACTTCGAAGGTGCGCAGATTGCGATTGTTGACGCCAATGACGGTTGCGCCGCTATCAACGACACGAGCCAGTTCTTCTGCGTCATGAACTTCGACAAGCGCATCGAGGCCGAGCGAGGCGGCAAACTCGCGCAGACGGCGCAGGCCGCCTTTGTCGTGCAGTGCGGCGATCAACAAGACCGCATCAGCACCGTTGGCAGCAGCTTCAACGATCTGGCTTTCTTCAAGGGTGAAGTCTTTACGAATCACGGGCAACCCGACAGCCCGCCTTACAGCAACAAGATCTTCGAGCGAGCCCTGAAAGAAGTCGCGATCGGTGAGAACACTCAACGATGCGGCACCACCCAGCTCATAGGCGCGAGCGATATCGGTGGGCCGAAAATCATCCGTGAGGAGCCCGCGAGAGGGCGAGGCTTTCTTGATTTCGGCAATGATGGCCGGTGAGATCAAAGAACGAATCCGCAGGCTTGAGGCAAAACCACGTTGCTTGCCCACCAGATCGGCAGCCCGGCGCTCCAGTTCGGCTTGTCGAGGCCGCAGCAGCACAAGCTCTTCCCGCTTACGCTCTACGATCTTCGCCAGAATATCTGGAACATCCATTTACATGTACTCCGGCACTGCGATACCCAGCGTATTGAGGGTCTTCTCAAGCTGTTTCGCAAAGTGCATCGTCATCCACAACAACACATTTCGACGCGCTTCGTCGGCTTCATCTAGAACACGGTAGTCGTGATAGAACTTGCTGAAGCCCTGGGCCAACTGGAAGGCGTACTTGGCAAGCGCTGCGGGTTCACCGCTCTTAACGGCTGCTTCGAGGACACTTTCGAGTCTTGAGATGTCGAGCAGCAGTTGCCAGAGGTCTTCGGTTTCGAGCACTGTGCGCAAAACTTCTTCGGGTAGAACCGCCTTGAAGTCTGGCAGAGTGGCGACCTTGCGCAAGATGTTGTTGGCGCGCACGGCAGCGTACTGCACATAGGGGCCAGTCTCACCTTCGAAACTAAGTGCTTCCTGCAAGTCAAAAGCGATCACGCTGGTTCTGGTGAACTTCAGCAGGAAGTAGCGCAGCGAGCACACAGCGATCTGCTCGGCAACTTTAGTGCGGCTCTCCTTAGACTTATCGGCGTGCCGGGAATCCACTTCCACCTGCGCCCGCTCGATCAACTGATCGATGAGGTCGTCGGCCTTGACGCCGAGGCCCTTGCGGCCGCTCATCTCCACTGTGGTCTTGGTCTTGTCCTCTTCGCTGAGCTCAATGCCAAGCTCAACGCAGGTACGCGGCGTAAGCGCTACCATCTCGTAGCTGAAGTGAATGCTCTTGTCGGCCTGATTCGGATACCCGAGAGCCTTAAGTCCCGCGACAACTACGTCCTGCAAATAGCTCTGCCGCGAATCGATTACGTTATAGACGCTGGTGCCGCCGCCGAACTGCACTCGCTCAGCACCCTCACGCGTTGCTGTCGAAACATAACAGACGCTGCCGTTGGGATAGGTGCGGAGCTTGCGGTAGTAGAAATCTTTGCCGAGCAAGCCAAACTTCCAAAGCTGGTAGGCAATGTCTTTGCCCACATAAGTGACGGTGCCGTTGGAGCGCACAATTACCTTGGAATCTTCTTCGCCCGCGTTCTCCCGGAAGGCCGACCCCGGCATCACCCAGCAACCCTTGTTCTTGCCTTCGTTTTCGAAATAAATCGCCTTCTGCTCTTTGAGCAACTCAAAGCAGTTGGCCCAAAACTTGAGGTGCAGGATTTCGCTCTCGCGCGGCAGCACATCGTACTGGATGCCGAGGCGCAGCATCGTGTTCAGATGGCAATCGACGATGGCGTCGGCCACGACATGGCCCATCTCGGAGAGGGCGCCCTCGCCGCTCTCGATCGAGTGCAGCGTCTCAGTACGCCAGCCTTTAACTTCTTCCATCTGCGCGACTTTGGAATAAAGGTCCCAGCAGAGATAGTCGAAGCGGGGCTGTTTGGCGAGCTCTGCCACTTCAGCGGCTGTCTTCTTTTCGACAAAATGAAAAGCAGCAACGACGTCAGCAACCTGAACACCAGTGTTATCGATGTAGTTTTGCGTTTCGACGCGTGTGCCCATCGCCTTCATCATGCGTACGAAGGTGTCGCCCAGAATCGCGTTGCGCAGGTGGCCAATGTGCGCGGCCTTATTCGGGTTGATGTTGGTGTGCTCGACGATCGTCTTGCGGATTGAGAATTCCTGAGTCTCAAAGCCGTTGCCGGTCAGGATTTCGCGGGCAAACCAGCCGCGGTCGAAACGGACATTGAGATAGCCGTTGGCCACTTCAAACGCGGCAACGCCCTCAATCTGCCCACTCAGACCCGCTGCCAGTTCTTTGGCAATCATGACGGGAGCTTTCTTCAGTTGCTTTGCCAGTTGGAACGCCACGGGCAATGCCATCTCGCCAAAGCTCGATTGCTTTGGCTGTTCGGTCGTAACCGGAACATCTACTGCGTAATTCGTTTGGAGGTAATTCGAAACGGCTCGTGAAATCGAGCGTTCTAGGCTGTGGAACACTGTTTTCAATATAGCAACGCTATACTGATCGTTTAGCGAAATCATGCCGAAAATCACGCTTTTGAACGACGGAACCACCTACGAGTTCACCCCTGAATCCGTACCCTATGGTGGACATGGCAAACCCCTGAGCTTGCTCGACCTCGCCGAACACTTCGGCTTTCACATTGAACACGCCTGTGGAGGGTCTTGCGCCTGTACCACTTGCCACGTGGTGATCAAGAAGGGCGACGACAATTTGTCTGAGATGGAAGACGATGAACAGGACAAGCTCGATCTCGCCCCAGGCCTCACGCTGCACTCCCGCCTCGGTTGCCAGTGCATTGTATCGGGTGACGTCGAGTTCGAGATTCCTTCGTGGAACCGCAACTATGTTTCCGAAGGCGGCGGCTCAATGAACCTCGGCGACGCCATCCCCAATCCTAAAAAGTAGCTTTCACTTCGTTTACCTGTTTGGTGTGCCGCTCAACGTGACCGGCCATCAGCACGAACCACTGATAGGCATCGAGCTCCCCAAAAGCGAAGTGCTTGGTGACGTGCGAGTGCAGTGGCAGGTCTGTAGTATTGACGAACGAGATAGTCTCTTTGCGTGCTGCCTCAAATGCAGCGCGGG
>CANGVB010000125.1 GCA_947456995.1 Bryobacteraceae bacterium
ACCCTGGCAAGCCTGGTGGAGAAAGAATCTGCCGCTCCTGAGGAGCGTCCGCGCATTGCAGGGCTCTTCACCAACCGGCTCAAAAAAGGAATGAAGCTCGAGTGTGACCCCACAGTCATCTATGCCGCACTGGTAGAGAATCGATACCGCGGCACCATCTACAAGTCAGACCTGATGAACCCAAACCCATACAACACCTATCAGAACGTCGGGCTGCCGCCGGGGCCGATTGCGAACCCGGGCCTTGAGTCTTTGAAGGCTGCGCTCAAACCTGCCCAGACTGAAGACATCTTCTTCGTCGCCCAACCAGGTGCCACCGGGCATCATGTGTTTTCGAAAAATCTAACCGATCATAACCGCGCTGTCGAGGCTTATCGTCGTGGGCAAAAACGTTAAGCGGCAATTGCCTGTATTGCTGGCTGGGCTTGAAGAAATTACCCCAAACGTGTTTGAGCGGCTCCTGCTGGAAACGGGGGCAAGTGAATCTTATTTGCGGAGATTGCTGCGCACGATGCCGCTGCGATTGCATCCGCTGGTGGAGGGAGTGCGGCAGGATGGGCTGGAGAACTTGTCCCGCACGCTCACCGGCTTGAGCGAGGTCTACGCGCTGGATCCCAAAGCGAGTCGCGATTGCGTACTGGAATCCAAGCGCCACGCTCAGATCCTGCTGGCAAAGCAGCCAGAGGACGCCTGGCGCAAGGTGGTTTTGCTGCATCTAAACACCTGGCTCGAAAACCCGGCGATTTATCCGGTCTGGAGCCGGCTGCAAAAGAAAAACGCCGCCGACTCGTGAGAGCCAGCGGCGCTTTTCAAGAAAACCGAAAACTACATCATTTCAACAGTGGCAACCTTGAGCACGTCGCCTTCGACCTTGCCCGTAACCTTGGCCTTGAGGTCCTTATCCTTTGAGCTTGCCTTAAGGGCAGCCAGGGCCTTGACGTTGCCTTCTTCGTCGAACTTGACGAACTTGCCATCGCTCAGTACGATGCCGAGGCCGCTCTTGGCGCAACCCATGACGCACTGCTTGGTGTGGCTGGCGAGATCCTTTGTTTTGCACGAGGTGTCAACGATCGTGCCGGTCCATGATTCGGCGAATACTGCCGAGCTCATCATTGCTGCGATTGCGAGAATCTTTTTCATGTTTTTAGGTACCTACTCTCAGTCTGAAGTATATCCCATTCAGCGAAGGCCGGGTTAACCCGCTATCATCGAGCCGTGGCCAATAAATCGAATTTCACTGTGGACGAATGGGATCTCTTTCGCAAGATTCCGATGCTGACCGGCTTGCTTGTAATGTCGGCAAGCCCAAGCGGGCCGATCGGGATTTATCAGGAATCGCTCGCCGCATCTGAGGTACTCCGTACGGGCCTCGATGCTGCGCAAAGCGAATTGATGACCGTCCTGGCAGCAGACCTCAAGAGTAATGCCAGCATGCACAAACTGGAAAGTGACAGTGCGGAGGCGATTCGGGCCGCAGGGCTCGCCGGGTGCCGGGAGCTGTCGTATATTCTGAGGGCAAAGGCAAGCGAGGAAGAAGCCGAGGAATTCAAGAACTGGCTGATCACCCTGGCCCGCAAAGTGGCAGAGGCCGCGCGCGAAGGTGGCTTTCTTGGCTTTGGTGGTAAGCAGGTTACACCAGAGGAAGAGTCGATTCTCGATCAAATCGAAATCGCGCTGCGTTAAATCCCTAGTTGCGGGATTGTTTTCTTGTCCGTATACTCATTTTTTCGCGCTTAGATTTGTTGGCGCGCATCCGATACAGAAGAAGAGTAGAATCCATGTTGTTCCGGGACGAAGCCGATCCTCTAGCACCGCAAAGGGAAGCAGCCATGTTTTATGGCCTCTTCCTGCGTGGCCACTCCGCCGATGATCTGCGCCGGGATATCGATGTGCCCAAAGACACGCTGCAGAAGTGGCTGGGCACGCGACGCTACGCAAACAACTTCCGCGACAATCTGAAGCGCGTCTATAGCTATCGCAAACAGGTGCTGGCGATATTCGACGAGCTTGTAATGAACGAGAAGACCCGCCAACGTCTGCAGTAACTGATAATCAAGTCAGCATGATTTTGACCTGCTACGTAGTAGATGCTTTCACGGACTCAGCTTTTCATGGCAACCCGGCAGCGGTTGTGCCCCTCGATTCCTGGCTACCCGATGATGTGATGCAATCAATGGCTGCCGAGCATAACCTGGCTGAAACTGTATATTTTGTGCAGCAGCCAGACGGTTACGACATCCGCTGGTTTACCCCAAAAACAGAAGTAGATTTGTGTGGCCATGCGACGCTGGCCTCCGGCTTTGTGATTGAGCAGTTTATCGAGCCCCTGGCCACTTCAATCACTTTTCATTCGAAGTCTGGCCCGCTCGGAGTCGAGATTCGCGATGGAGTTTATACCCTCGATTTTCCTTCGCGGCCGCCAACCCCCTGCAGCCCCGACGAGCACTTGCTCGAGGGCCTGAATCTGCCAGCAAAAGAGATCCTGGCCGCCCGCGATTACTTTGCCATCTACGAGACAGCAGATGAGGTAAGGCGCCTGGCACCTGACATGCTGGCGCTATCGAGGATGCATCGTTTCGCCGCCATCGCCACCGCACCGGGCGATGAGCCAGGCCTTGATTTTGTAAGCCGCTTCTTTGCCCCCGCCCAGGGAGTGCCCGAAGACCCCGTCACCGGCAGCGCCCATTCCACGCTGATTCCTTATTGGGCCAAAAGACTCGGCAAGACGGAATTGCGAGCCAAACAGATCTCAGAGCGTGGCGGCGACTTGTTCTGCGCCCTCGCGGGCGATCGCGTGAAAATTGGCGGGCATGCAGTGTTGTATTCGAAGAACGAAATTTATTTGCCCACCCCATTCACGGGGATTTCAAAAAATCGCGAAGCAGCAGACTGATTCCACTTAACCCATTCCGCCAGGCCTCCTTCTCTCATTCAGCACAATGACAACCCCCTCTTCCTCTCAATCTTGAGTAGAAAGAGGGCATACCCACGTCATCCTCCAGCGGCACGCGTCCATTAAAAAAAATACTCTATCTCTAGATTTCTGGATCGGAGTTGCTATATGCTTTCCACATTAAGGAGTATTAGTTTGATCAAAGCTATCACCTTGTTGGCTTTCGCCACCCTTTCCCTCTCTGCCCAAGTGAACACTTCCGCAATTGCCGGAGTGGTTACGGACGAATCTGGTTCTGCCGTTCCCCAGGCGAATCTCACCCTCACAGACCTTGACACGGGTGCCACCCGCAAAACCACCTCCGAAGCTTCGGGGGAGTTTGTGTTGCCGCAGTTGCCGCCCGGTCGCTACAAACTACAGGTCAACAACACCGGCTTCCAGGGCTTCCTGGTAGAGATGATTCAACTGGGAATCGCTGAGCGTGTTCGAGTGGATGTACGGCTCCGTCTTGGTGCGGTCGCCGAGACGGTTACGGTCTCCGGCGCTGCAGCTCCGCTGCTGGAAGCCGAGAGCGCGTCGCTAGGCCAAACGGTCTCCCGGAAGGCGATCAACGATCTCCCCTTGAATGGCCGCAACTATCTCACGCTCGGCGCACTCACCCCCGGCGTGGTTCCTCAAATTCCAGCCGCCCAGGGGCCGGCCAGCTTTGTCAGTGCCACCACCAGCCGTTCGGACCGTTCGATTCTTGTGGGCGGCCAGCGTGAAAGCTCCACGTCTTACCTCTACGATGGTGTCGAGATGCGGAATCCGCGTGTTGGAGATTCCTCCATCACCCCCTCGCTCGACGCTGTGCAGGAATTCAAGATTCAACGTAACTTCTTCCAGGCCGAGTTCGGGAATGCCCCGGGCATCATCAACGTCGCAAGCCGCAGTGGTACCAATCAGTGGCACGGCTCCGCCTTCCACTTCCTGCGCAACAACGCCCTCGACGGCCGCACCTTCTTCGCCCGCTCAGTGGAACCCTTCAAGCGCAACCAGTTCGGCTTCGCCGTCGGTGGCCCGATCATCAAGGACAAGCTCTTCGTCTTCGGCAACTACGAAGGCTTCCGCCAACGCCTTGGGATTACCCAGCGCGGTCTCTTCCCCCGTCAGAATGCCGAACTTGCGGGCAACTTCACACAGAACATCTTTGCCGACCGTGCCGCCCAGGTGATCCATGATCCGCTGACATTCAACCCGGCCACCAACACGCGCACGCCGTTCCCCGGCAACATCATTCCCGCCAACCGCATCAACCGCGTGAGCCGCAATTTTTTCCCCTTCATCCCGCTCACCAATGCTGCCGCCAGCGAAGGCGTCAACCTGACGGGCATCCCCGTCCAGGGCTTGAATGACGACCAGTTCAATATCCGTGTCGACTACCGCCTCAACGACACTCACCAGTTTTTCTTCCGATTCACCGAGCAGGATGCGCCGCTTTCCCCTGCCGCTCTCCAGCCGCTGGGCGGTGCCCAGGTGATCAGCTTCGGCCGTGCCGCCGTCGGGCAAGTTGTTTCCACCTTGCGCCCCAACGTCGTCAATGTCTTCCGCCTGGCCTACAATCAGGCGAAGCTCTTTGGCCAGCAAGTCCCGGTAGACCGCAACCTCGCATCCGAAATCGGCATCACCGGCGTCTCGGACGTGCCCCGAAACTTTGGCGTGCCCAACATCGGTTGGGTTGGTTACTCCGGGATCGGCTCCAACGGCCTGACCCAGGGCAACAATCTTCATAACTACCAATTCTCCAACGCCACCACCTGGATCAAGTCTGGCCATACCGTCAAGTGGGGCTATGAGGTACGCCAGTCTCGTAATTTCGCCAACGGCGACAACGGTCCGCGCGGCAGCTTTACTTTCGGAAGCCCCGGCTACACCTCTGCACTCGACCCCGCCACTGGCAACCCTATCAGTGGCTCTGGCAACCCCGTGGCAGACTTTCTGCTTGGCTTCCCCTTAAACGGTTCTGGCGCGGTTGGCTCCTCGGCCACGAACTTCCGCTTCTATACACAGAACCTCTTTATCCAGGACGACTGGAAGATCTCACGCTCCCTTACGATCAACTATGGCCTCCGTCACGAGATCATCACGCCCCCCAAACCCATCGTGCAGGAACGAGGCAACGTATATGGCTTCGATTTCCGCACTGGCCGCCAGATCTTCCCCATTCTCGGTCAGGTGCGTGATTCCGTCGTCAGCCCAGACTACGGTAACTTCGCGCCCCGCTTCGGCTTTGCTTATAACCCCACCTTCGCCCAAGCCTGGGTGCTTCGTGGCGGCGTCGGTATCTATTTCGATCAAGGCCAGATGAATGAGACGCAGTTCATCACCAACGGCCCGCCAATCTTCACCCAGCAGAACAATAACTTCACTGGCCGCGGCTTACCCGAGATGACTTTTGGCGTGAATGCCCTACCCGCCATCCAGGTGCCGCCCATCGATGCCAACTACCAGACGCCTCAAGGCATCTTCCTTTTTGCTCAGGAAATGGACGGCCGCAAGCCGCGTGTCTACATGTGGAATATGTCGATCCAACGGTCACTCGGCAATAAGTGGGTCGCCGAGGCCGCCTACGTCGGCTCCCAGGGCCGCCGCCTCACCAAGCGCTTTAACTCCGATGCCGATGCCACGCCCGGCGAGCTCTACCGTGTGACACCGGGTGTCCGCCGCTTCCCGCGTTTGAACGGCATGCTCTATTCCTCCCTCTCCGGTATGAGCCAGTTCCATGCCCTCAACCTTCGCCTCGACCGTCGCTTTGACAATGGCTTCTCGCTGCTCACCGCTTACTCGTGGTCCAAGAGTATGGACAATGATTCCGGCGGCTCGTGGGGCACGCCAAACCTCAACCCCGCCAATTTTCAGCTCGATTGGGGTCCGTCCGACTTCAACATTGCCCATCGCTTCGTCTTCTCCGGTACCTATGAAATTCCTGTCGGCAAGGGCAAGCGCATCGGTAACAGTTGGAACAAAACTACCGACGTCCTGCTCGGCAACTGGCAGTTGAACGCCATCGGTGCCTTGCAGTCTGGCGTTCACCGCGTGATTGGCTCGCCCAACAATACAGGCATCGGATTCGTCACCCAGCGTGCTGACGCCACCGGCATCGATCCCAAGTCTTCCTTCAATGGCATAACGCCCGGCAGCGGTTTTGGCACAAACAATACCAACCTCTTCTGGCTTAACCCGAATGCCTTCCGCGCCGCCGCACCTCTAACCTTCGGCAATTCCGGCCGCAATGTAATCGTCGGGCCTGGCTTCATGAACTTCGACCTCTCGCTGTTCAAAACCTGGAACTTCACCGAGCGCTATAACCTGCGCTTCCAGTTCGAGGCCTTTAATGCCTTAAACAACGTCCGCTTCAATCCACCAGACGTAAACGTGGCCTCACCCACCTTCGGCCGCATTCTCGGCGCGCTTGAAGGCCGCCGCTTGCAACTGGCCCTGCGCTTCACGTTCTGATCTTGAGGCGCCGGTGAGCCCATCGAGCACCTGCTAAGGGTGTCAGTTCACCTCCCTTTTCGCAGCTTTAGGCCTAGATCATAGCCAGTCGGCAACCGCCAAATCAGGCTGTTTACGGGCTATGCCGGAAATGCCCTGCGCAGTCACTGCAGGTGGCGGTACCAGTCACCGTTACTGGGCCTCAAAGACTTGCAAAAGCTCCGCAGCTACTCAGGTTGGAAGTGTTGGTTGTGGATCGTTTGGAAGAAAGAATGTAATGCCCGAAGTTGTATTATTCTTAGCGAATGAAGGAAGAAAACCGAATTCGAGGGGTCATGCGAGTTTTCGCATCATTGACTCTTTTTGTATGTCAGCTTAGCGCCCAAGTTCCCACGCCGGCTGAATTGTTTCCATTGTTTCCTTTGTCTTTCGTGAGTGGCCAATGGTTTCGTCTTGAGTTCGTCGCTGACCGCTCGAAGACACTGGAGGTGGATGGGTCCTGGTTTTCTGCCAATACACGGGTGCAGGTCTACCGCGGATATGGCAGCAATGGTGCTGTTAGTGGAGATGTTCAGCAGTGGATGATTCTTCTGACTGGACGTACACCACAGGGAGAAATTGCTGTTCGTGTTGCGAGCAAGCCCTTTACGAAATGTCTTGATTCGCTTGCGAACGGATCTGGGAGCCTCAATATCGCGCCTTGCACGGCCTCGCCGAGTCAAGTGTGGGTAATGCGACCTGACCCCTCTACTGGAGGTTTTTGGCTGATTTCATTCTTTAGTGGTCTGGCCCTTCAAGCGAATGCTCTTTCTGATGGTGCTGCCGTTTTTCTGGCGCCGGTATCCAGCCAACCTTCGCAGAAATTCATCATTACCAGCGTTGGCGTTACCGGCGTGGCTCAATCCAGGAGTCTAGCCGAATTTCAGGACTACCACCTGGTGAGCCGAGCTTTTCCAGGGCGCGTGGTTGCTGCCTCCTGGATTAGCAATGGAGCGAGCGTGGTGACCAAAACCCCATCTCCGGGATGTTGGGACCGCTGGCGCTTTGGTAAATTCCATACTTACGACGATTTCCGTCCCGGGCCTATTCTTGGCGACGAAATCTCGGCATTGCTTTCCCTAAAGCCTGGCTCTTTTGATTTGTGCCGCCCGGCCGCTGCAGCGGAGATTGGCTATTCCTACATGGGGCTCCCCAACATGCCAATTACGATGTGGAGCTTTTATCGCGGAGTGAATCAGGGCTGGCAATTTGTTCCATCCCGCAATAGCGGATTTGTGCATCTGGTCAACGTGGTGTCTGGCATGGTGATGCAGGCAAATGGAAATGGAGAATGGACGACGGTCACACAAGCAGCCTTCACTGGTGCACAGAACCAGGAGTTTCAGCTTGAACCTTTAAGCATGGTTCCTTGATTTTCCAATCTGATGCATCGATGGGCTCTCGGCGAGTGGTTTCAGCGCAAAGTTGTCTTGATCCCCCCATAAGATCTTGCATCGTGTTCTAGCTTGCAATTGCCATAGCGCCAGCAATAAAGTAGGTGAGGCATGAGATCAACACCCAAACCAAACCGCCGACAGATGCTGGAGTTGTGCATTTCGCGAGGCCTGCTAATCGGCGGAGCGGCCACTGCCCTGTCGCAGAAGCAGTTGTTGTCTTACTGGGAAGCGGCTGAAGAGCAATCGCACAAGCCGACCTCGGCTGAGGTGTTGGGCCCCTTCTTTCGCAAGGGCGCGCCAGACCAGCGTGTATTGCGTGCGCCCGGTGACCCTGGCTTTCCGCTGAAGGTGAGCGGACGTGTGCTCAATACCAAGGGACAGATTGTAGAAGGCGCCAAGGTAGATCTCTGGCATGCCGATCACGGCGGTCTCTACGATACCAAAGGCTACAAGTACCGGGCCAAGTTGTCGCCCGATGCCAAGGGTGTTTATGGCGTGGATACCGTCATGCCCGGTCACTATGCGGACCGTCCCGCGCAGCA
>CANGVB010000126.1 GCA_947456995.1 Bryobacteraceae bacterium
AAGCCACCGCTTCCACCAGCGTGTCGAGCCCCTTCTTCTCTACCAACCGGCAAGCCGTCACCAGATAAAAGTGCTCTTCGCTCAGGCCCAACGCGAGACGATTCCTGCACCCGGCTTCGAAGAACTCAACATCCACTCCCCCTGGCAGAACCTCAACCCGGTCCCCCGGCACCTCTGCCTCCTGTAGCAGCTTCTGCGTAAACACAGAATTAGCAAAGATCCACTTCATCCGGTTTGCCGATGCGCGCATCATCGCAATGCGTCTTCCCAGAAGAAGTTCTTCCAGCCTCGCAGGCCAATCCCAGCGCTTCCATCGCCTGTAGATTTGCCGCTCTACCCAGGGCTGATCCAGCACTCTGCTGCCCACCCGGAACGGCCACGCAATCCACGGCCGCAACACATCATTGCCAGCACTCCGGCACAAAATCGGCAACCCCGTTTGCTCGGTCAATTCTCCGTAATACACCGTTGAGGAGTAGATCAAATCGGCCTTCATTGTGTGTGCCAATCGCGCGAGTTTACGAACGTTTGCCTGATACGCCACCCTCGACATTACCCGATGAACTTCAAACGGCAGCGCTGGGATGCCGGCTGGCCCTTCCTCCAGCCGGTAGGTGGCTACCTGTACGTGATAGCCATGATCATGCAGCCACTGACTCAGTTGCAATGCGTGTGTCTGCATTCCTCCAAACGAGGGCGGAAACTCCGTCAATACCAGCAGCAAACGTTTGGTCATAGTTGTGGGTAATATAGGAGTATAGTTTTGAGGTTGGCTCCTGTCGGTATGTCGATGAGAATGGCTGGCGCGGATTCCCTCATGAACGATCAATAGTAGTACAGAGTTTAGGAGATATGATGACGAATATTTACGTGGGGAACCTTTCCTTCCGTACGACCGAAATCGACCTGGAAGCAGCTTTTTCTGCCTACGGTCCGGTCGACAAAGCAACGATCGTGAAAGAGCGCGAAACCGGCCGTAGCCGCGGTTTTGGTTTCGTGGAAATGCCGAATGCCGAAGAAGCACAACGCGCCATTGCGTCAATGAATGGAAAGGACCTCGGTGGCCGTGCCCTTCAAGTGAATGAAGCACGTCCTCGCGAAGAACGTGGTCCTGGTGGTGGCGGCGGCGGCCGTCCCGGTGGTGGTGGCGGCGGGCGTCCTGGTGGCGGTGGCGGCTTTGGCCGTGAACGTCGCGAACCCCGCTGGTAACTTCCCAGTTTTCAGCGTCGAGTTTTACGCAAGAGCGGAGGAGCAATCCTCCGCTCTTGCTTTTCAGACACAGGCACCAGCGTAGCTTCAATCCACGCAAAGGCCGCCTCCAGCCCTTCAGCCTCATACAGCCGTCCGATCTTTGCCTCTACTTCTGAGGCCTCTCCCGTGATCTGCAAAAACCGGTTCGATGTCATTCGGATCGCCTTCTCGTTATCGATCCCGAATCCCCCACTCAAGATCCTCCGTCGTGCATACAGTGCCAGCACTGCATCCCCAATCCAGGCTTGCTCTAGAATCTCGCGCTCTCTTGCTTTGGCTCCCATATCTTCCTTCTGTATAGTTTAGTGTGATGCTCCCTTTGCTCTTGCTCACCTGGGCCCAGACTCAAGTTGTTCTCCTCGGCACCGGCACTCCCAATGCAGACCCACTGCGCTCCGGCCCCGCCACCGCCATCGTCGTCAATGGTTCTTCCTACGTCGTCGATCTTGGCCCCGGCGTCGTCCGCCGTGCCTCTGCCGCCGCAGAGAAGGGAATCAAGGCCCTCGCCCCGGCCAACCTCAAAACCGCCTTCCTCACCCACCTCCATTCCGATCACACTGCCGGCCTCCCCGATTTCTATCTCATGCCCGCCGTTCTCGACCGGCACGCCCCACTTAAGCTCATCGGCCCCAAAGGCACCAAATCGATGGCCCGCCACATTGAGGCTGCTTACAAAGAAGACATCGACAACCGGGTCCACAAACTCGAAAAAGGAGACCCCGCGTCCTACCGCATTGACGTCACCGAAATCAAACCCGGCCTCGTCTACAAAGACGCCAACGTCACCGTTACTGCCATCGCCGTCGAGCACGCCGGCTGGCCCCACAGCTTTGCCTTCCACTTCCAGACCCCCGACAAGCGCATCGTTGTCTCCGGCGACACTGTCTACAACGAAGCAATCGCCACTCTCTGCAACGGCTGTGACATCCTCGTTCACGAGGTCTATAGCGAACTCGGCCTCACCCGCCGCCCGCCGCAGTGGCAAGCCTATCATCGCAACGCCCATACCTCTGGCCCGGACGTCGGCAAGATCGCCGCCCTTGCCAAACCCAAACTCCTCGTCCTTACTCATTTGCTTCTCTGGGGCGTCCCGGAATCCCAACTCACCAAAGAGATCCAGTCCACCTATACTGGCCCCTTTGCCATTGGCAAAGATTTAGATGTTTACTAGGAAGAAATGATGAAGAGGCCAAAAAGAAAGCAACGTATCGCAGAAGCCGCACTGCTACGATTCACCTGCTGCATCGTAATGAGCCTTACGGCCCTTCTTGCCCAGCCTGCATCCAAGAACGTAATTGGGCTAGTCGAAATCCCTGCTTTGTTCCGGCAGCCTGAAGACGGCATCTTTGACCCCAGGCCAGGCATCCCTTTAAAGCTCTATCAGCGGCCAGACCTGCGCTCCCCGGCACTGCTTCTGGACTCAGTAGATAGTCTGGATTGGGTAGAGCTGGGCTACGAAGACCAGCAAAGCATCGCAGTGTTCTCCAGAACGAAGCAGTGGCTTGAGATTGGCCTCAAAGAAGGCAAAGCATGGATTCAGTGGAAGCCAGGTTTCAAGTTTCACGACTTGGACACTTTCTTTGGCGTCTCCCGTGACTCGCTGGGATACGACTATTTGACCAACCCGGAATCGCGACTGGCAAAGGCCCCGGGCCGCGCACTCACTCTTCCGATTCCAGAAAAATTCGACACCTTCAACATCGTGGACACCTTCAAGTTCAAAGGCCAAAAGTGGCTCAAGCTGGAATTCATCAGCGGCAAGCACGCCTGCGGCGGAGAGAACGAAGAGGCAAAAGTCCTGGCCTACGGCTGGCTGCCCCTATTCAACGCTGAGGGCAAGCTGAACTTCTGGTACCACAGCCGCGGTTGTTGACGCCCGGCCTGCACTGGCCAAGGCGCCGAGTGGATGCCCAAACGAAGCGCCGCCCGGGAAGGGAACTGCCTGATCTGCCTCGCCTGCAAAAGCTCTCCCTCCCGGCTATCCCCATCACATCACCCGACGAGACCGAGCGAGACGGACGTGTCTACCTCGATTTGTTCACCGAGTAAAGCCGCCAATCCCGCGTTGGAATTTTCGCTTACTGTTTGATGCCAAATCAAATCCACCGGATCGCCGTGCCCAACGAAGCAGCCTGGCTCTGAAGGGATTCTGAAGCTAGCGATGGCCGCCTTGGGCACCATAACAGAAGAGCCAATCACTCGTTTCCACCCTGCTAGAGCCTGCAGATTGTCAGGGCAAGAATATGCCGAAGTCTTGGCTTCGGGTGGGCAATAATGGCTAAAGGGTATTGGGGAGGTGAACAGATTTTACGCAAAATTGCAGCCGGGGCGGATCAGTCTGTCAGTCCCCTCTTCAGCGAGAGTAGGCGAGGTGCGGATATCCATATCGACCTTGGAAACATGTCGGCCAGGAACTCCATGGCTCCACTGATCCACATTGGAGAGGTGCTTCAAAAAAAGATCACCAACACGAAAACAAGTCAGGACGCAGTTAGAGAGATTCTGATGGCTAATCCAGGCGTGATGACTACGCCCAGCCCCGATCCCAAGTGGAACCGGAAGTAGGCGACCATGCAACTTGCCTTTCAGTTGATAGGTCTTTTGTTGGCTGGGTCCGCATGTGTAGTCAACGCAATGGCAAACTGCCAGGTGACAGTTAGGGCGGAAGAAGATGGGGTCATTGGGAAAGGTGGCAATCCTCCGGGAGCGGCTGTCAGCTTCGGCGACCCGGTGACGATCCTTTCCTTCCGCCTTCGTATTGTTGATTCCAAATCGGGGCAACAACTGACGCCGAGAAGAGTGTCCGTGGCCTACGGTTGGCGCTGGCTTGAATATCCCTACCCAGAGCACTCTTGGGGAGCATGGTCCGGAGCGAGTGATCTTGTGGAGTGTGAGCCGCCTTCGGCTGAGTTAGAGATTCCTGTGTTTGAGGTGCGGCCTCGGGGCTGGTATGACGGGAAGTACACTCGGTTCCCCTTCACGAAAAAGCCAACTTTCACAGGAATCGGGTTTGTGATCCAACTTGGGGGATGTACAACACGTGCGACGATCATGCCCAAGGAAGCAGTCAAGCTCAAGGGCCGCTTCGCTGTCTTCAAGGCGAACTGTGCGGGTGAATCAAGCATCAGCATACAGTCGCAGTGAACGGGAGGGTGCGGGACAGGGGTGCGTCATCGACTGCCCACCTCTCTCGTGCAGAGGAACTGCTATGGAGGCGAAGGAGAAGAAATAGCCGAACCAGAAGGAACATTTTCGGTTGACAGAGGCAGCCGCCTCTTGGAACACTGTCCACCTCTCCACCATTTGAAAGCACTTTTCGACAAAGGGAACGTCCTCGTTCTAGCTAGTACTATTGAAACTCCTTAATCTCCGATAGCGATGGTAATCTGTTAAGGCATTCTGTGATTCCCGCGACTTCCAATGACACCCTTTTTTCCAGTTCGTATGAAGAACTGCGCAGGCTGGCCCGGTTTTATATCCGCTCAGGCGATCCACACACTCTCCAACCTACAGCCCTCGTCCACGAAGCTTTTTTGAAGCTCATCCAAGTCCCTCGCGATCACTGGCAAGCGCCGCAACATTTCACCAGCGCTGTCGCCTTGGCCATGCGTCAAGTTCTTCTCGATCACGCCCGGCGCAAACTCGCCTCCAAGCGCACGGCGGGCACGGCCGCCCCCAATGAGGACCCCCCAGGACCCGATCAAGAGAAGCAATTGCTCAAGCTGCTTCATGTAAACACCGCCCTCGAAAAACTCTCCTCCACCAACCCCGAACTCGCCCAGATCGTTGACCTGCGCTATTTCGTGGGTTGCTCGTCGGCGGAGGTTGCTGAGTTGCTCAACCTTCAAGAACGCAGCGTGCGCCACCGCTGGGGCATCGCCAAGCTCCTTCTCTCAAAGCATCTAGAAGCAATCCCGGCCTAGCCCCATGCCGGAATCCTCCCCCCAACCGAGCTGGCAACGGATCCAGGAAGTTCTCGAAGTCGCTCTCGCTGCCGATCCCTCTCAACAATCCTCAGTACTCGCCGCGGCCTGCCAGGGCGACCCCCAACTCCTGGCCGCCGCACAAGACGCTCTTGCCCGTTTTTCAGACTCCGACGATCTCCTCGGCCTCCCCGTTCTCACCCAGTCCTCCGAGGATCAAGCCGAACTCCCCTCCGGGGCGCGCCTCGGCGCCTACCTGGTCGATCGCGAACTCGGCCGCGGCGGCATGGGGATCGTCTATCTTGCTCACCGCGATGACGACGCCTTCTCCAAGACCGTCGCCATCAAAGTTCTCCGCCTTCACGGCCAGGAACACGACAACCGGTTCCGCTCCGAGGGCCGCGTGCTTGGCAATCTCGAACACCCGCACATTGTTCGTCTTCACGACGCCGGCCAGAGCCCTTCCGGCGCTCTCTTTCTTGTCATGGAATTCGTCGATGGCAAGCCGCTTGACCAGTTCTGCCGTGAGCGCCAGCTTCCCCTTCCGGCCTTGCTCAAGCTGATGGCGCGCATCGCATCGGCCGTCGCGTTTGCGCATGACCGTGGCATCCTACACGCCGACCTCAAGCCTTCCAACATTCTCATCAATGCCGAGGGCCATCCGCGACTCCTGGATTTCGGACTCTCCACACTGGCCGGATCCTCGAGCCCCGGCTTCTCCCCCCAATTCGCCAGCCCGGAACAACGCTCAGGGCAACCCGTTGACTTCCGCTCGGACGTTTACTCACTCGGCTCCATCCTCGTTCAACTCACCACCGGCCAGAAACTCCCCGCAGAAGTTTCGAGCATCCTGGCCCGTGCCCAACAAACAGATCCCGCCCGCCGCTACCCCTCCGCCCAGGGCTTCGCCACCGATCTCCAGAACTACCTCTCGCTCCTTCCCGTCTCGGCCCACTCCACCGCTTGGTCCTATCGCGCGTCTTTGTTCCTGCGGCGCCACCCCTGGCCCATTGGCAGCGCCGCTGTCCTCCTCATCGTCCTGGCCACGTATCTTTACACCCGTCCAGAGACCCTCCCCGCTGTAGCCAACGTCGATCGCTTTACCTCCCTCGTCCGGCGCGAGGCCTTCCCCACTTTCTCACCAGATTCGAAACGGCTCGCCTTTGCCGGCCTCCACTCGGGAAACTGGGACATCTACGTCCAGAATTCCCCTGACCAGGCCCCCACCAATCTCACCGCATCGAGCACCAGCGACGACACCACACCCGCCTGGTCTCCCGACGGCAAGCTCATCGCGTTCCATTCCGCACGTGACGGCGGGGGCCTCTTCCTCATGGACGCCTCGGGCGGCAACGTTCGCAAACTGTGTCCGCTTGGCTTCCACCCCGCCTGGTCCCCCAATGGTCGCCAGATTGCGTACTCTTCGGTCGAACTCACTCGCGGCAGAGCTTCGCGTGGCCTCCGCCGCAGTCAGATTTGGCTCTACGATCTCTCCACCGGCCAGAACCGCAAGCTCATCCCCGACGCTTCCCTACACGATGGCATTCAGCCCGTTTGGTCCCCCAACGGGAAACACATCGCCTTTTGGGGAACTACGAGTTCCGGCGCAACCCAGATTTATTCGTTCGATCCGCAATCCAACGCCGAGCCTACCATTCTGGTCAAGTCCGGCAGCTTCCGCAGCGCCGAAGGCCGCGCATGGAATCCCGTATGGTCACCCTCCGGCCGCCATCTTTCCTGGTTTAACGACAAGGGTGGTGCCGTCTCCCTCTTGCGCGCTTCCATAGACTCCGCCTCCGCCACCCTCACCAGCGAACCCGCCCGAATCCCCCTACCCATTACCGACGCCAGCTTCTTCACCTTTTCACCCGATGGCAAGCAAATCGCCTACACTTTGGAAGCAGATCATTTCAACATCGAGAAACTGCCCTTCGATCCCGCTTCCCGCACGGTCGTCGGCCCACCCGTCTCTCTCTCCTCCGGGCCAAACTTGTTCGTCCGCCCAAGAGTCTCCCCCGATGGCCAACAAATCGTCTTCGAATCCCAGGCTAAAGGCGATCTCTGGCTCGCCCGGGCCGACGGCTCAGCGCCACATCTCCTCCTTTCCGGCGACAAGGCCAACTTCGCCCGCTTCATCGGCAATTCCCTCATCGGATACCTCGGACAGGCGGACCACCAATACTTTGTCGCCACCATCGGCGCGGATGGCCAGAACAAAACCATTGTCATTCCGCCCACCGCCACCATCATCAACTCCATCCGATGGTTATCCCCTGGCGTGTATCTGCGCTTTGAGAGCAACACCAATCGCATGACGCTAAACAAAGCCGGCCATTCCACCATCGAAATCAACAATCCCGTCCCCCCAGACCACGCCTTCAGTTTCAGCACATCCGCCCGAGACCCCCTTCGCCTCCTCGGCCGGCTCATTCCCCTCAAGCGCCGCACAGAAGCCCGCGCCGCTCTTTACGATCTCAAGTCCCGCCGACTGATCGATTTGGGAGTGGTGGCCGACGACGCCATCGAAATGTTCGACTCTGAGCGCTATCTGCTCTACAAGGACTTCTCCCACGTATTCCGCATCCTCGATCGCCAAACCGGAAAGTCCCGCGAAGTCTACCGCTCCTCCCCCGACGACATTGTTGGCGTCGACCTCTCCCAGGACCAACGCTGGCTTTACTATGGCCGCTCTCGCGCCGCCGCCGACATCTGGATCGCCACCATGTCCGCGTCGCTCTAGTAATTCCTCATTGCTAAGATTCTTTAATCGAAAAATCTGGTCTGCAGCTTGGCAGCTTTCGCTCGGAATGCGAATTAGACAGTAGAACCTTATGAAAATGTTCCAAACTCTCTCCCTGGCCGCCCTATCGGTCGGCTCATTTTTTATCTCTTCTCTCCCGGCGAATGCATCCACGATTTTAGTGTCCCGCTACGGTGGTACCTTTATCGGCAGGCTGGATTCCTCAGGCTCACCCTCAAATCCCGCTTTCATAAACAGCGGTGCGGGTTTCCCCATTGGCATCGCGGCGGACAACGTCAACGGCAAGATCTATTGGGGCGATGGCGGCACCTTTGCCATCAGGTCGGCCAATTTCGATGGATCGGGCGTCTCATTGTTCACTAATTTGACTGGCCCAAACATCCGCACGACGGATA
>CANGVB010000127.1 GCA_947456995.1 Bryobacteraceae bacterium
ACAGGCTGCTCGTGAACCACGCCCACCGGCATCCCGGTTTCATCGTGTTGCTGCAACCACTCCGTAATCGGAACCACCGGTAAGCGGTACCGCGAACTCGCTGCCGCTTCCGTAAGCCCACCGTGATTGCTTGCCAGCACCGGAATGCCTCTCAGCAAAGCTTCGGTCACCACCAACCCAAAGCCCTCATACCAGAGCGATGGCGCCACCAGTACCGACGTGCGAGCCAGCACCTCATCAATCGACGCCACCGTGTCCAGCACCTCGATGCTCGACATGGCATTCAGGTCAGCCGGGGTTGTCCCCCACCCTTTGAGCGCCATGAATTTCTTTTCGGGCAAACGGCGCGCCAGCTCAACATAGATCGGCAGTCCCTTAACTGTGCACGGGTTGATCAGCAGGACCGATTGCTTGTCGAAGTTGGAATACTCAGGCCAGGGAGCTTCTCCGTAAAGCGCCGGTGGAATGATCTCTGCCTTCCGGCCCAAATGCTCTTCAATATACGCAGCCATGTGGCTGCCAATCGAGACAATCGCGAGCGCATCATCCAGCAGCCGTGTGGCTGCTTCATCCCTGTGCCAGGCCTCGGGGCCAAACGGGAACCACTGAGGAGTATGGGCCAGGTAAACCAGACGGTCTTTAGCCGCTTTGTGGGCTTCACGCAGAAGCGAGTGCGAAAGGTCTTCGCTCGAAACAAGAACAAAGTCCGGATCAAACTCTACAACCGCTTCCCCAATACGGTTCGCCTTGCGTTGAAACTGATGAATCGAGCGAATCCGCACGCCCTCACGAATCGCCTCCTGATCGGTTTCTCCACCGCACAATACAAGGCATTCGTGACCATTGCGAGCCATGGCGCGCAGCCACAGCAGGTTGCTGCGCGTCGACCCACCCTTCGGCGGATCATATGACGCGCTAGCGGCTAGAAGGATCCGCATTCGTCCTGGATTCCTCGCGCCAAGCCTCTTCGGCCTCTTCTTCACTCATTTGTTCAATTGCACCCAAAATTCGAGTGTACTCTGAGTGCCCCACACCCCCAAAGGCAATCAATTCGTCGATGCGTCTTGCCATGCGTTCCAGCGTCACTTCCGCCGCATAAACATCCTCGATTCCAAGCGACACCCCAAACACTTCGTGAATCCTCATCAGCATCAAAACAACTTTCAGCGAGTGCCCCCCAAGATCAAAAAAATTGCTCTCTCCGGCCACAGTGCTGCAATCGAGCAAGTCCTGCCAGATCGCGGCCAGCAGACTCTCAGTACCCGTTTCCAGTTCGATCCCTGCACCCCGCATCATTTGTTGACGAATCGATGCAACACTACTGAATCTCAGCGCGATCCCTGCGTAGTCTACGCTGTATTGCGCCTGCGCGGGCGTAGCTTGCTGCGCCACCGCGCTCTCCACGCGTCTCGGTTGAAACTTCAATTGCGCAAGCTCTTCTGCGGTAACGGGGGAGGGTATCGTCTCGTAGAATTCCCGCGCTGGAGCGTTGCGGGCGCTTTCCAAAAACGGAATCTCAACATCTTTGCACCCAAGCGTCTGCGCATGCTCACCCAACCACGCCAGTACCCGGTGTTCCACCCCTCTGCCCAGCACCCGACAGCTCAGCAGGAAGTTCTCCACCAGAAACGTAGTTCCAAAGGGCCTTCCAATCAGAAGCCCCGTAAACCCATAATCCCCAAATCGATCCCGCACGTGAACGCCGTAAACAGACTTCAGGTTAAGAATTTCGGATTCGCTACGGCGAATCGTTGTGAAGTTGAACTGATTGGTGCGCTGTGTCAATTGCGCTGCGCGGGCTACTTCATCTTCTCGAATCGCCCGGATCTCAACTTCAAGTTCAAGCGTGCCGTAGAAGTGTTCGAGTGAGCCTGTCTCATGCAGTGCCTTGCCGAACTCCCGCACGCCTTCATAAGTTGCCGCACGTGCCAGGTCTGCCTGCGTCACCTTCAACTGGTCAAATGCCCAAATATGGTTCAAAAAACCTGCAAAGTCTTCCGCGTCCGGCGGCAGCGCAAGCCCAAGCACTTCCGGGATCTGCTCGTCCATCTCGGAAATTTCCTTCGAATTGTCATCGAGAAAGACAAAACTGTCCAGGCCAAGAGAGAGCTCGCTCGCCATTGAGGTGAGCCCCAGGTATTTCGGTTGCCAGTTGATCCGACTGCTGATGATGTGACTCATCTGCAAAGGAAACTCCGGGTGCTGCTCAAAGGTCTCCTTCACGTCCTGCGCATTGTTCTTGCTGGCGATCACCAGCAGCAAACCCATATCCCGCTGCTTGAGCGCAAACCGTTGCAATGCCTCGTGTCCCGGAGTGAGCGTGACACCAGCCGGGCCATCTTCGCCGCAAATCCCCTTCCAAAGCGTGTTGTCGCAATCGAGTGCCAGCACCTTCCTCGGTTTCTTGTGAATGCTGTGAGCCGCTCGAACAATCGACGAGCCCAGCGCGACGAAGTAATCCTCTGTGTAGGGAATACCGCCAAGTCGTTCTCCATCCCGGCTTGCTTTCTGCTGCACCGGATACCAACTATCGATCTGCACAGGGTCCAGCAGATAAACACCCGGAATCTCCCGCCACCAGCTTGTGCCTTCAATGTCTGAAACAACCAGCACGGGCACCTGAAAAGCGGCAATCCTCGCCTCGATTGCCGTCATCAGCGACTGCACATTTTCGATTTGCCGTGCCTCCTCTCCGAGGTCCTGCACGCGGAAAAGCACAACATTTAGGCCATGCCTGTTCTCGGCAAAGATGCTTCCAGGATCGAGAATCGTCTGCATGATCTGCCCAAAGGGGGCAAACACGCTCACGAAATCCGACTGCAGCGGAGTCTTCCAAAAATCGAAGCTGGTTTGAAGCGGTTCCGCCGTAAAGCTAGCCGAAACTGCGAACCGAAAGGAGTTGGGCACGAGTTCTTATTCTAGCTAGGTGAAGATGAGTACTGAAGTACCATATCGTACTTAGCCCATAGTGCCGTTAGAGGGAGAGTATTTAACTCCTTCCGTCCTGAGGGGTCTATTTTTGAAAACTTTGCGCACAGCCCACTCTTGGCTCTTCTCGCCCGGAATCTACAACATTCCGCGCCTGCTCAGCCTGAGCACTTTAATCATTTCGTTTTTCAGCTTGCTGCTGAACTGGGCTTTGCCTGAGACGCTTCGTCCTTCTGTGCCGGCCTTGTTCAGGGTCGCGCCCTCAATTGCACTCACCTTTCTTCTGCTCTCCCTCAGCATGCGGCTCACCCGGTGGGAGAAGTTCGATTCCCGTACCGCCCATCGCGCAAAATTCTCACGCATATTGGCAGGCGTTGCTGCGCTGCTGAGCGTCTTTGATTCCGCCCCTATCCTGCTGGCAGCCGGACAATCCATTCTCGCCGCCACTTTGATTTTGCTCGCCTATGGCCGCTTCCTTTTCGCGAGACGCGTACTCCTGATTGTTTCCCTGATCATTGGCACATGGCTCGTTCTGGCCAACCTCTACTCCGTGCATCGCTACATCAGCTATGAACTCACGGCAGACCCTTCTTCCGCATTTGTGATGCTCACCATCACCCTTTCCCTCTGCCTGATGGAATCCCGCACCGGTTTAATCCCCTCGGCCTTTACAAGCGTCCTTGGCCGGTCTACCAGCGTGCAGTTGCTTCTTGCCGCGCTCCTTCTGCCCATCGTGATTGGATACGCAAGGCTGCAATTGGAAAACTCGTTTCACCTCAATTCAAATCTCTTGCTCGCGCTCCACGTGATGGCAACTCTCTTTGCGATGGCTGCGCTCTTGTTTGCCAGCATGTCCAAGGCAAAAGAAAAGCTCGAAGATCAACTGCGGCTGCAGTCAGACCTTGAAACCGCAGAGAGTTCTCTTCTGGCGCTACTGGCTCAGGGCTCTGAGTTCTATCTCACAATGAATCTGGCTGGCCGCCTTCTCAGTGCAAATGAGAATGCCAAGCGCTATCTTGGCCTGCCGGATCTCTCCAAGTCTGTAATCTGCATCGAAGATGTGATCCTCGGCGAGTCTCACGAAAAAATGCGAAAGCTCCCGGAGGCACTCTTGCGAGGGATGTCCCAGAACGCCGTGCTGCTCTTCAAGCTGTCTGCGGGAGATTCTATGCCGCTCTACATCACAGCCGCTTGCCGCATGCGCAATGGCGCTGCGCTAGAGATCGTGCTTGTGGGCCGGTCTCTGCCCTTGGGGCTGCGCAGCCCCGAAGCCAGCAAAGCTCTACTTGTCAGCGCCTAGCTGCCAGTCTTCGTTGAAAAAGCCAGCCGCTGCAATCTTGCCCGGGTAGCGTGGCCCGGGCGGAACGCTCGTGTCGATAATCGCCCAGTCAGGCAGTTTTGGGGTCTGCCGTGCATTGTTCAGATAGTCGTATTCCCGGTAGGTGAAGCCACTATTGATCACAACGTACTTTGTCGGATTCAGCGGGTTCGGGAAAATCAAAGCCACAGCGTGAGACTTCGGATACGTTTTGCTGCCAACGCGAATTCCTTCAGCACTCCACTGGATCGGCAACTGCCCTGCAATGCGTCCAAGGATTTTGTTCGACCCCGGGTCGCCCCAGAGAATCAGATTGCTCGACGCAATCTGCGCTTCGGTCACATTGAAGTCATCGGTCACCTGCGGCTCACCCCGAAACTGCTTGCGCCACTCCCGGATGGCTCGCCCCTGCTCGGCTTCCACCCATTTGGCTGTCTCGGCATGGCTCGGGCTCCCGCTCGGCTTCACAATCAGAAAGCTATCCATAAAGGCATGATCGATTGGGCCTTGCAGCGTGTGCGTCTTGTGCAGGCCGGGCAGTGTCGCGCTGCTTGCGATTGCCCAACGCGTGCCACTCTTGCGCAAGTGCACCTGCCAGGAGCGGTCTGATTGCGGCGGAGGCGCACTGATCGTCTGGTTATCGATCAGGATTCTCGCCTTGCTCGTCATACTCAAGGGCGCCCCACCTGGCCCAAAATCGAGACTCAGTGCCGCCGTATTCGTTGTTGTGATCTTGACCGTCTGGTCACCCTCAATGCTGGCCTCAATGCGTGCGCGCTCCCAGTGTTGTTCCAGTGAATCGATCACGATCCACTTCATCCGGTTATAGGCAAGCGTAAAGGTGGTAAACAGGATTTGGCGTGGATAAGGCTCCCGGCCCACCGCCGCAATTGCATCCAGCTTGTCGTTGATTTCCACCTTCGATTGCGGATGATACCTGTGGCCAGTCTGAGGACCCGTAACGCGAGTCAGGGCAATCCCTTCCCTGGCCATGGCCGCTTCCATAGCGTCGGCGGCCTGCTTCTGGCCATCCTGATCTCCGTTGTAGGCAACCGTGCTTGTATTCGATAGATTCAGCGCGTATTCGGTAGCGTCATACATCCGCCACAGCTTCTGTTCCCAGGGGAAGGGGGCATCCGGCTTGGTCAGATCCAGCTTGAGAAAAGCAATGGTTTCACTGAAGCCGGCTCCCGGCGCAACCGCGGCCCAACGTCCCGCATGATGTGTGCCGATGTCCCAGGCCGAGGCTCCACCCATTGAAAATCCCCGCACCAGAATCCGGTTCTCATCGATGGCGTATTGTCTTTTTGTTGCCGCCAGCGCTTCTTCAAAGTCGATCTCCCCGGCAAAGCGGCTGGCATTGCAATACCGTCCGTAAAGGTGCAGAACGATTGTCTGGGGTGGGGTAAACTCACCCGCCCGTGATTCGCGCTCGCTCAGAAAATTCACTTCGCTCAGCGTCTCGCCTCGGCCATGAAACCAGGCATCCAGCCGCCAGCGGTGCGGCAGATTGGGCGAGTAGCTGGCCGGAATCACCAGGCCATAGGGTTGTATGCTGCGATCAATTTTCGATACATAACCGCGCACTACCAGGCCAGTTGCCGTTGTCCAGGGCGCCTTGCCCTCAGATAGCAGCCGTGCCCGCTCCAAGCCATGACTCAGCAGATTGTGAGCCTTCAGAATCTCATCGGCCTTAAAGAATTCGTTATTCTCAAGCGCATAGCGAACCGCCTCCTGATAGATCAGCACATCGGGTAGAAGCGGATCTCCCGCCAGTGCGGCTGTTGCACTCTGAAGGCTCTGCAAACGACGGCCCAGCTCCGCCCTGTCCGTTGGAGTCAGCTCAATGCCAGGCGGCGGAATCGGGCGCAATGCAGGTGCCGTTTGGGCGAAAGACGCCGAAACCGAAAGTACGACTACGCAACAGATGCTTCGCATGTTTTTACCTACCCCTGGATCAGTTTGAATGCTTCTACCGCAGCGCCGCGCGCCCCCGCCGTGTCTCCTTTGGGCATCACCTGGATCGGGATGTCTACTTGTTCTTCCCGCTGGTTGGGCATCCCGGCCCGCACCTCAGAGATGAACCACTGCTGAAACTCAACTCCAGCCTCAAGGGCGCCACCACCGATAAACAGCATGTCCGGGTCAAACGTGTTCACCATCTCATCAAAAAACAGACCCAGCGCATGGGCCTGCACCCGGAAGATTTCCCGGCAGAGGCTGTCGCCCTTTACTGCCAACCCGCGCACCAGCTTGGCTGCCTGTTGTGGCTCAAGCGCTGCCAACTCATGCCCGGGGCTCTTCGCCAGAAAGTAAGGCAGAAGCGTACGAGTAATGGCGGTAAGCGAACAAAGCGATTCCAGGTCGCCCGTTCTGCCGCAGTTGCAACTCGGGACAATGCCTTCAATCCCCACGATGCTCTGGTAAGGAATCAGGACATGGCCAAGTTCGCCGCCAAAGCCACTGCGGCCCTTCACCACTCCTCCATTCACGATTACCCCGCCGCCCAACCCTGTGCCTACGATCGCCGACACCGAAGTCTCTTTTGCACTGGCGCCAAACACCGCGAAATGGCCCCACAACGCGCCAGCATTGCCGTCGTTCAGATACACCACCGGCTTGCCGAGCCGCTTCTCGAGGTGAAGGCGGATGTCGAATCCAGCCCAGTCTGCATGAACAAAATTAGTAGAACCCCGCGCGCTCAATACCCCACTGGCGCTGGCCGGCCCGGGTGTATCGAGCCCGATTGCAGCAATGTCGTCGATCGATATGCCGGTTGAGTCGAGAGCGATCTTAAGACCATCCTCGATCTGCGCAAGGCACACATCAGGGCCCTGCCTGGACATCGACGGATGCTCGCACAATCCCTCGATCAGGAATTTGGCTTCTGCACTGAGAACGGTGTAGTTTACGGCGGTTCCGCCGAGGTCGATTCCAGCTACAAATTTCAAGACTTTTGCTCCATTGAAGTTGAGCTTATCAGTTGTTTTGATCGCGTCTCAGTAAATCCCTAAAGCAAAAAGAGCCCGGCGTTAAGCCGGGCCCTTTTGTTGTTGAGTGTTTTGAGTGCCTAGGCAGTCTTACGACGCCAGTATCCGAGTACAAGCAAGCCTGCGCCGAGCATTGCGTAGGTACCGGGCTCGGGAATTGTTTCTACAACACCCGTACCGCCATTCGTTGGGGTCCATCCAATACGATTGATCTTGAAGCCATCAAGTGAAGTGTCTGCACCTGCTGCAGGCCCACGAGTGCCAAAAAGGATCGTGTTGTAGCCGATAGAGTTGCCGATGTTAAGGTTGACAATGCCTGAAGAATTAATCAGTACAGAGGAGCTTGTGTTCAGATTGACTGCTGGCTGAAAACCCAAACCAGCAAGGTCTGCGGCCGTCTTGCCCACGAGCAATGCAGTGTTTACGTTACCGGTAGTGTTCCCCAACCAGTAAGTCACGTCCCAGTCAGAGGCGAGGTTGCTCATCTGGATGCTGATATTGGTTGCAAGCTGTTTGGGAGAGCTAAGCGCTGATGTGGTCGTAAACTGGAACATCACAAAATCAAATCCTAGTGCGTTATCCACTTGATGTTCTGTTGGGTTGGGGTTGCCCGTCGCGCTACAGGATGAGCCATTCAATATTTCTACGGAATTGCAAACCCCAAGTCCTGCTGTTCCGTAGTTGCGCAACCTTGCTTGAGCAAAAGCTCCATTAGCAATCGTTGGAGCCGTAGCGGTCGTCCCGAGAGTCCATGCTGTGGCCTTTACGGCACCAGCAAGTGCCGGGTTCGGCAACGAGGAATCAAACAAGGAAATTACGTTTCCTGCGGGTAAGTCAATGTTCTGCGTAAATGTAATAATCGCTCCCTGCATGCTGCAAGCAGCTAATACAAGGGTAGATAAAAGTGTCTTTTTCATTAAATGTTTTCCCTCCCGAATCCTTCATGCGATCAAAGTAAAAGGCATCCCCCTCCTGGGAAATCACCTATATTCCTCTTTGATGCGACTCTTAGATTTTCACAGTTAACCCCCTTAGAGAACAATGGGACTTCGGTACTGCAATGGGGTGGTTTTGTACTAGA